>QIHU01000519.1 GCA_003231035.1 Acidobacteriota bacterium | reverse complement strand
GCCTTCCTAAAGCCGCTGCCGTTGGTGGATGGGAAGCCCGACACCTCCGACCCCAACTTCCTCTGGGATGCCGGTGAAGTGGTAGCGACGACCCAGGTGCCTGGTGGCGACAAGCTCGGTGGTGCCTCGAACCAACGACGGGTCTACTATTCACTCTTCTCGCAAACCACCAACACTCCGCGGGTTCGCCGCCTGCTCGAACCGACCACTCCCACCTTGCCAATTCTGACCCGTCGCGATCTCTGGTTCGGTATGGAGATTGGGTTCTCGCCGGGTAACATTGCGAGCGAAGCGGCAGCGGAGTTGGAGGCCAACCAGTCGATTGACGAATTGTTCACTCTCAAGGAGTACAACAACCCGGATCTCGGCTTGGTTTCCTATGTCATCGGCGATGTTTTCCATTCCAACCCGGTGCTGATCGGAACCCCGCCCAACACCCTCTACTTCACCTTGAACTTGATGGACAATGGGCTGGCCTGCGACGAGGACTCCAGCGGTGAGCCACTCAACCCGGGCTACCGTTGTTTCACCCTCAAGCACGAGAACCGCCGCAAGGTTCTCTTCGTCGGTACCAACGAGGGAATTCTTCACGGCTTCGATGCCGGCCTCTACGATGAAGCCACGGGAGATTTCGACGATGGAACCGGCAAGGAGATGTTTGGTTTCGTCCCGCGTACCATCCTGCCGAAAATCAACGATGCGAGACTCTCCAACAACCATGAATTCACCGTCGATGGCAGCTTCATCGTTAACGATGTCTTCATCGATCCCGCCCACCTTGGAACTCCCGATGAAGATGATCGCGAATGGCGCACCGTCGGCGTTGGTGGCCTGCGCCGAGGTGGCTCGGGCTACTACGCCTTGGATATCACCTCACCGGACCCGGTACGCAAGGTCACCGACGCGGAGGGGCTGCCGCTCTGGATCCCCGAGCCGCGCGCCGACCGCCTACCGCGGTGCTGGGGCAACGAGAACGGTCTAGGCCAGCCCGCAAAGTGTGGTGAATCGGCCTATCCTTCCGTTCTCTGGGAGTTCGAGGACAAGATTCAGCTTAGCCAGTTCATCGACGTCAATCTCGACGAAGAGCCTTCGACCACCACCTTCATTACGGTCAATGGCCGTTCCGAAAAGGTTGTGGGCAAGAGCGAGTTCGATCTCGGTGGCAATCTCATCGAGGCCCTCCCGGACCTAGGCGAGACGTGGTCGGATCCGGTGATCGGTCGCATTGCGATCTGCGGAGCGCCGGGCACCAACTGCGACCCGAATGCGACCGGCAACACGGTCGTAGACCGCTTCGTGGCGATCTTCGGCGGTGGCTACGATCCTGATCAGGAGCACCAACGGGGCAACTGGATCTACATGGTCGATATCGAGAGCGGAGAGACGCTCTACAAGCGCATGGTTCTGGGCTCGGTCCCGGGCCAACTCGCCACCCTGGACGTCAATGGCGATGGCTACCTGGATCGAATCTATGCGGGAACGACCCGCGGGTTCCTCTACCGTATCGACCTCGAGCGCGATTTCTCGGATGACTGGCCAGCCTTGGTCGACACGACGGCGGACGATATCGATGGCACGCAGCACGATGTGGAGCGGCTCGATCCCACTTTCTGGATTCCACGGGTCGTTTTCGACGCCAACGAGACCAACCTGGGCTCCTTGGATACCTTGGTGCGGGGTCGCGCGGTCTTCCTGCGTCCCGAGATCGCCTTCGTTCCCGAGTTCAACAGTTTCGCCGTGGTCTTCGGAACGGGCTATCGCGACGTGCTGTGGAGCCAGTTCAGAGCCTCTGAAGGTGGTGCTCAGCGCGGCCGACTTTTCGTCTTCGTCGACGACACGGATGAGACCGATCCGGTGCTCGACCAGGACGACTTGACGCGGATCACTCCGACCTCCGGCGCCGCGGCTGCCCCCAACTTGCTGGCCAGCGGTGGCGGCGGTTGGTACTTGGATCTGGAGCCCAACGAGCGGCTGATCAGCGTGCCCTTCATCGTTTCTGGTGTGCTGATCTTCAATACCTACACTCCCGATCCTCAGTCGGTGATCACCACCTCTGGCGGCCTCTGCCGGCGCGAAGGATCGAGTCGTATCTACGGCGTCTTCCTGACCAACGGCAACGGTCTGTTGTCTACCTCGGCGAACGATCCGACCCCGGATCGGTTCGAGCAGATTGACGACTTCGTGACCGCCCCCTTCACCGAGCCGGGACAAACCAAGAACCCGACCGACGATGGCAGCGGCAAGCCGGAACCCACCGTCCTGAGCGAAGCGCAAGCGGCGATCTTGGAACAGCTCAAGGAGTTCATGCCGCCCTACTGCCGGTTCGCGAGCTACACTATGGATGTGAAGGTTTCGCGTTCGGACACCGGGATCAAGTTCATCGCACCGATTCCGATCTGCCTGGTGGAGAAGAACTGGCGGGAGTTCTAGCAAGAAAGGATAGGTAGCTATGAGAGCCTCTTCCACAAACCGTAGCCGTCCCAGGTTAGGAATCGTGGCAGTTACTTTGGTCATTGCGGGAGCTTGGTTCGCCGCTTTCGCGGGACCGCTAGCGGCCGACTGGTTGGTTACCGTCGACGGTTCGCGCCTCGCTACCCGCGGTGCTTGGAAGGTGAAGGGGCGGCAGGTCGTTTTCACCGCCAGCAACGGTACCTACTCCGCCTTGCCGTTGGCGCAAGTGGACTTGGAGCTGAGTCAGCGGTTGACCGAAGCCGCCAAGGCGCCACCGAAGGAGAAGAAGACCGAGCCGAAGGCTAAGAAGAATCCGGTCTTGGTGCTGACCGACAAGGACATTCCTCGTTACCAGCCGCCGCCCCAGGAGGTTGTTCCACAAGCGGAACCCGATTCGACAGCCAGCTCGACGCCAGCCGCGGATCTGCAGGTGGCGACGTGGGAAGTTTCCACCGAGGGCTCGACCCTCGACGGCACCACCCTGAACGGCTCTCTGGTGAACCCGACTTCGGACGCGGCCGCTTCGATCCGATTGATCGTGCGGGTTTACGACGAAGACGGTCAGCAGGTTGGGCAGCGCTATGCCGACCTCGTCCAAACGGCCTTGCCGCCGGGAGCAGAAACCCGATTTTCGGTGAAATTCCCGGACGTCCTCCGGGTGGGGTCGGTGAAGTTCGAGACCCGCAGCGCCCGCTTCCGCGCGGCCTCTCCAGACACTGATTCCTAGCGGCCCTAGCCGTCACGGTATTTCGGGACACCCTCCAGGTCGTACTCTTTGATTCGGCGTTGGAGGGTTCGGTAGCTCCAGCCAAGCCGCTGAGCGGCTCGATTCTTGTTGCCGCCGCAAGCGATCAGCGCTCTGCGTAGGAGTTCGCGCTCGTCATCTTGATGGGTGGCTTCGACCTCGGCGTCGCCCAAAGGGCGGATCAACGGTTGCAGGTCTTCCTGGCTGATGGAGGGCTTGTCGGCGAGAATGACGGCCCGTTCTAGAACATTGGCCAGCTGCCGCACGTTGCCCGGCCATTCCTGCTCAGCCAAGAGTGCCAAGGCCGAAGGGTCCAACCGGGGAACGGGAATGCCCTTCCGCGCCAGCTGGTGGCGTTGGGCGAGCTGCGCTAGGAGGTGGTGGCACAAGTCGGGGAGATCTTCGCTGCGTTCGCGCAACGGTGGCAGCTCGATCGGAAACACGTCGAGCCGGTAGAACAGGTCGCGGCGGAAGGCGCCGGCTTGGACCTCGGCGGCGAGATTTCGATTGGTCGCCGCCACCAGCCGTACATCCACCTTGAGGGTTGCGCCGCCACCCACCCGCTCGAAGGCGCGTTCCTCGATCACCCTCAGTACCTTGGCTTGCACCGCCAGGCTGAGTTCGCCGATCTCATCCAAGAGAAGGGTGCCGCCGTCGGCGACCTCGAAACGGCCCGCCTGCCGGCGGTTGGCGCCGGTAAAAGCACCTTTCACGTGGCCGAAGAGTTCATTCTCGACCAACGCTTCGGGGATTGCCGCACAGTTGAGGGCCACGAACGGCCCCTCTCGGCGTGGCGAGAGGGCGTGGAGAGCGCGAGCGAAGAGTTCCTTGCCGGTTCCACTCTCGCCAGTGAGCAAGACGGTGCTCTGCATCGGTGCAACCCGTTGGAGTAGGTGCAGCGCGGCGCGTAGCCGCGGGTGGGAACCGATGATCGGCGGGGCGCCGGGGGGTTCGAAGCGGCTCCCTTTTCTCGCTGCTGGCTCGAGTACGGAGTGAACCAGTTCGTAGAGTTGATCGATCTCGACCGGCTTCTCAAGAAAATCCAGCGCCCCTCGCTTCATCGCTTCGACCGCCATCTCAACGGTACCGTAGGCGGTCATCACCACCACGGGAAGAGGAGGGCGAAGACGTCGGCAGGCCGCGACGACTTCGAGGCCGGAAGCGCCAGGCAACTTGAGGTCGGTGAGTGCTAGGTCAAAGGGCCGAGTGGCCAACAGTTCGATGGCGGAAAGGCCATCACCGCTGCTGGCGACGGCAAAACCCTCGCCAGAGAGGGCGCGTTCCAGCATCTTTCGAAGCGAAGCTCGATCTTCGACGATCAGGATTCGCGCGGGTGGGCTCACGGTTTAAGCCTCCGGTTGGGCGATCTCCGGCTAGGCAATCTCCGGTCATCGGGGTCTTGGGTTGGATGGTGAGTGGCGATGACTCGTATAATCCTCTGTGGTGCCAGTACATCGTCAGGAAACCGAGCCGGCAAGGGCCAAGGTTTCAGCCGGGTGGGCTGACTCCTCGCGACAACTCTGATTCTAGTCTGCGTTCCGGCTCATACGGTGAGCCCACCGCATCATTCCACCAACCGAGTCCAGAAGGGCACGGCAGATTCTTCTTCATGATTCAACTTCCGCAAGTAGATGAGATCGACCGTCTCGGCAAGAGGCTGCGCGAACTCCGGGTTGAATATGAGAAGTTCTTCAACGGGGCGTTGGAGATTCCCCCCGCCAGCGAGCATTCTCTTCTGGCCAAGGCGATTCGACAGCTTCGCAGGAGTCAGCGCATGAACTCGGTGGACCGCTTCCGCTTCATCCAACTGGAGGCCCGCTACAACAGCTACAGCGAGCTGTTTCACCGCCGGTTGCGCAAGTGGGAGCAGTTCGGTCGTGGTAGCGGCACTTCCACGGGAACTACGCCGTCACTCGATATGCGAAGAGGCGTCGTTATCCGCGACAAGTTGCCGGCGCCGATCGTCGAAGCTCTCTACACCGAGCTCACCAGCAGGGCCCAGAATCCACGTTTCGATTTGGAGAGCTTCCGCTCGTATTTGAGCCATCAGACGGGTCAGATTCGGCGCAAGACGGGCTGTGACGCGGTGCGCTTCCGAATCGTTGAAGAGGGTGGGCAGGCCAAATTAAAAGCGAAACCGATCCGGGAAAGTCGCGGAGAACCGGCCGGATGACAGTTCCAGGAAATATCCAGTGCAGGGTGCGGTGAATGAACTACGCACAGAGCACACTAGGGAGAAACTCGTGCATAGATCGACCGTTCTAATTTTCTTGGCGGTGGTGTTGACCGTCGCCGCCGTCTCGGCGGCCGTGGGTGGCGGCACGTCGTCCAACTTGAAGGAAGCGCTCGTGGCCCAGATCGATCTGGCCGAGCAGCATCCCACCGATGCCTCGGTGCTGAATGACTTGGGTAATTTGCTCTCCTTGGCCGGGGACCTCGAACGGGCCGCGGAGGCCTATCACCGAGCCGTGGATATAGAGCCAGAGTCCGTCACTCCGCGGTTCAACTTGGCGTTGCTGCTGCAGCAACAAGGGGATCTCAGCGCCACGGTGCGCCAGTTGCGTAAAGTGGTAGACCTCGATCCCGAACATGCCTGGGCTCACTATCAACTTGGAGCGATCCATGAGGCTCGGAGAGAGGAAAAGCAGGCGATCCGTGCCTACGCGCGGGCCTTTGGCTTGGACCCCGAGTTGTCATTTCCAGAGATCAACCCGCACATCATCGAAAACCAGCTGGTGATGCCGGCTCTTCTGCAAGCCTTTCGAGGACAGGAAGGTCCGGGTGCACCCAACAGCTACGACGACGGAGCGCGCATCGCTTCAATCTTGGTGCCGGTGTCGCCCACCTTCAGCAGTTCATGGCAAGCCCCCGCCACCCAGCCGGCCGAGGTCGCCATCGACGAAGAGTATGCTGGCTCATCGACTAGCGCCATGAGCGACTCTTCTGGGTTCGAAGAGCCCGGGTTCGAAGAGCCCGTCCAAGAGGGCTTGGAGGATGAGCAGGAGCAACCCCGCCAGGTTCGCGTTCTCACCGAAGACGATCTGAAACCAGGACGGGTCAACCAGGCGTCAGCCCCAGGTCGTTCGCCAAACCGAGGCCGCGTGGGTGGCAGCCGGCAGAGCGCTCGGGATGCGGAAGCAGCCCGCTTGCGCACCTGGAGCCGCTCGCGCAAATCGGCAAACCCCCAGGCCCGCCCGCCGGCCGGAGGCACTCCCGGGATTGCCCCTCCGCCCCGTGGGACGAGGATGCAGCCGGAAAACCCCGGTCCGCGGAACCGCCATCCGCTCTCGTTTTCGCCCCGGTCTGCGCAGTACGGGTAGTCTAGGGAGTGAGTTGCTGCCGGAGGCGCCGGCCAAGCCTGCCTTTACACGTTGAAGCGGATGTGCATCACTTCGCCGTCCTGAACCACGTACTCTTTGCCCTCTAGCCTTAAAAGCCCCTTGTCGCGGCAGGCGGCCATGGTTTTGAGTTCTAGTAGATCCTTCCAGCCCACTACTTCGGCGCGGATGAAGCCGCGTTCTAGGTCAGAGTGGATCGTACCGGCCGCTTTGCGGGCTACGGTCCGGCCGCTTTGCGGGCTACGGTTTCTTGGCGGATGGTCCAGGCGCGGACTTCGTCCTCGCCGACGGTGAAGAAGGAGATGAGGCCGAGTAGGGAGTAGCTCGCTTGGAGAACGCGGTCTAGGCTCGGTTGTTCTAGGCCGAGGTCGGCTAGGAATTCGCGTTGCTCTTCCGCGTCTAGTCTTGAGATCTCTTCTTCGATCGGAGCGCTCACCACCAGGAGTTCCACGCCGCGGGCGGCTTGGATACCGGCCGCTGCCGACTCGTCGGTCAGCCGGTCCTCGTCGACATTGATCACCACCAGGAGCGGCTTGGCCGAGAGCAGTTGGAAGCCGCGCAGGCGGCGGGCTTCGTCTTCGGCTAGTTCGACTTGGCGCAGGGGGGTTTCTGCTTCTAGGGCCGGGAGGATGCGCTCGGCAAGGAGGGCCATCTCGCGCTTTTCGTTCTCTTCGAGGCCCCGTTTCTTGGCGGACTCTAGGCGCTCTATCCGCCGTTCGACCAGGTCGTGGTCGGCGAGGATCAGTTCGAGGTCAAGGGTCTCCACGTCGCGTGCCGGATCGACCGAGCCTTCCGCGTGGAGAAGCTCCGGGTCGTCGAAGGCGCGGACGACGTGGACCAGGGCGTCGACATTCTTGAGCTCGGCGAGGTCGAGACTCTGGCGTCCTTCGCCCTTGCGAATCCCTGGAATGTCCAAGTACTGCACCGTGGCCGGTACGTATTTCTTGGGATTGAACAGGTCGCGCATTTGCGCCAACCGAGGATCCGGTACGCTGGCCACGCCGATGTTGGTTCCGCGCGAGGCAGCGAACTTGCCGGTTTCTTGGCGCGAGGCGGTCAGGGTATTGAACAGCGTCGTCTTGCCGACCTTGGGCAGGCCGAGAATTCCGAGTTGCATGTGGAGGTGCTCCGTAGAGGAAAGGCCGCCTTCGGGAAGAGCCTCGAGGTAATCGCGGCACGGGTCAGCGGTGCCAGAGTAGCTCTTCCGTGGGGTGGCGGGCAAGCCATGGTGCAATTCGGTACGGGCGACTACCCTGCCCCGCGCAGGGTCAGCCCTTCGATGAGCAGGGTGGGGCTTCCGATCATTCCGTCGAGGGGCATGAAGGTCAGGTCGCGACCCACCGCTCGGATACCGTGCAAGAGGCCGCTGATCGAGCCACCGAGCCAAGCTGGGGCGATGGGTGCGGTGGCCCGTCCGTCTTCGACGCGGAAGCCTCGAACGGGGAGGGTGAAGCGATCGTTGGCGAAGTCGAAACGGCCAGGATCGCCCAGTTCGATCAGATAGTAGCCGTGCTCGATTCCGCCGACCATCGTGGCAACGGTGAGGTCGCGGCGCGGCTTCACGTAGAGGTGGGTGGGGCCACTGCGCGGCAGGTCGCGCCAGCTCGTCCGGCGCGCACAGCCCACCGCGATGGGCAACCCTGTTCCCCTTTCATCGTGAGGATTCTCATCGCCGCGGAGCCCTTCGTGGGCGAGGTCGCCGTGGCTGAGCAGCGCTTGGCGAAAGCGCCCATCTTCCATCAAGACGACGCGCCGGGTGGCCATCCCTTCGCCGTCGACCGGAGCTTCGAAGGTGCCGCCGGCCAGCCGGCCGTCATCGATCACACTCAACGCGGAGGAGGCGAGTTGACCCTGCTGGTCGGTGAGCAGGGCGGCTCGCTGCGTCGCGCCATGACCGCAGAAAAGGGGCCGCAAGGCAGCCACAATCTGGGTGGCGACCTCCGGGGCGAGGAGCATCTGGCCCTCTTCCTGTTGCGGCGCGGTGCCGGTGGCTGCGACGGTGAGCCGTGCCGCTAGCCGTCGGGCCAAGGCGCGTGGGTTGAGTGCTCTGGCCTCGCGTTCGGCGGCGAAGAAGGTTGCCCTCGCGATGCCCTGGTTACCGCCCCTGCCCGCCGGCCCCCGCCAGGTGGCTTCCAGGCGCAAGGCCGCCACCCGCGAGCGCCAGGCGGCGCGCACGCCGCGACTGCTGGCGAGGTGGCTCTCGCTGGCTCCGTCTTCCAGTCGCGCGTGGATCAGTCGCGCTCCGCGCAGCTCTTCTTCGAGGTGACGGTGGATCGAGCGCAACAGCTCTAGCCCTTCCCGTTCGCCCAACAACGGTGCGTCGAAATCGGAGGGCTCCTTCCAGCGGGCGGTGTCCACCACCGGATCCGGCAGCCGCAGGCCGAGGCCGTCCGGTTCCGGGAAGGGAAAATCGAGGCGTGGTTTGCCGCTGGCGGTGGCGAAGAGAGAGGAGCGCTCATCTCCGGCCCGCACCGCCCAGCCCACCTCTTCATGGAAGCTGACATCCTCGCCGTCTTGGCGAATCTCGATACGCCGCGAGCGGCCGGATTTGGTGTAGATCTCGCCGTGTTCGAAGTCGCGGCGGGCGAGTTCGGCGAGCACATCGTCGAGACTTGCCGGTGGGCGACTCATCCCCGCACCTCGACTTCGGCCAAGCGCAGCGCCGGGGCCGAGGCCCAGACGGGTAGCATGGTTCCGCCCTTGGCACACCACCCTGCGCCCGCGACTTCGACCTCGCGGCCGATGCCACGCACCGAGGCGAGGAGTCCGGCCACGGTTCCCCGTAGCCGAAGTCGGCCCACCGCCTCGGCGATGGCGCCGCTTCGAATCCGTCGCGCATAGGGTGCGTCGAGCACGAAGGTGCCATCCAGAGGGTCGAGGTGGCCACGGGAGACCTCCTCGATAAAGAGGCCGTTCTCGGCCTTGCTCAGCAACTCGTCCAAGGTCAGCTCCCCAGGCAGCAGCTCCAAGTAAGAAGATCGCGGCCCTGGCGGCTCGTGACGACTCCCGCGGCGGCCGGCTCCCGGCACCAGCGCGGGACAGAGGTTGGCCCAGCGGGCGTCGGCGAGGGGTTGCTCCACCACTCCGTCGCGCAGTAACCAGCGGCGGCAGACCTGATTGCCCTCGTCATCGGTTCGCCGCGCTACGTGCGGCGGGGCGGCGCCAGGGTCGTCGAGAACATGAAGCCCGGGGCTGCCCAGTCGCAAGCCAACCGCCGATTCCGGCCGGCCCCCACCCTGCGCCAAGACGTCGGCTTCCAGGGCGTGTGCCACCGCTTCGTGGAGAAAGACCGCTGCCGCTGCCGCTGCCAGGACCACCGGCCGTCGCCCCGTCGAAATCTGGGCTGCCTGCCGGGCCTGGAACCGAGAGACGAGACAACCGGCCACCGTTTCGACCGCCGCTGCATCTAGTTGAGTGAAGAGCGCCCCGTAGCGTCCGCTCGGCATCGTCGCCACGATGCTGTAAAACGATTCGTGCTCCGCTTCGGGCACTAGCCGTGGTCCCACCACCTGCACCCAACGCTGGTGTTGGCGCACCGAGATCAGCAAGGGAAAGGCGACGTGACGTCTGCGTACGGCACGGTGCAAGGCAGGGGTAAAATCGAGGAGCGGTGCCACGGGCTCGCTCGTGCTCCAGGAACCGGCGGTGAGCTTCGGCAGCGGATAGGGCGCGACCGGCAAGACCCGCGCTGTCTGGCGTAGGGCGTCCGCCAGAGAGTTGGCGGAAATCTCGTCTCGGCTGGCCAACCAAGTGCGCCGCTCGCGCACCAGCCGCACCGCGAGTCCCTCCTCACGCCGCAAGCGCATGCCGCAAGCCTCCCCTTCCGGGGCCAGTTCCAGCCGTTCACGGCGCTCGAAAAAAGCCTCCACGTGATCGTCCGGCCGGTCGCCCATCTGCGCTAATGCGCGTGCAATGGCGGCGGTGTTGAGGCCGGAGAGAGACATCGCGCGATTGTCGCACAGCAGCGGCGTTTTGACTGAGCGTTGAGCAACTCTGGTTACGCAACCAGAGCCGATGTGATAGATAAGCAGGCGATCACTATGAGCCAAATGGAACCGAAACCCGAGGCGGCGAAGCCGGCCTCGTCTGAACTGGAGCGGCGGCTTGAAGCCGCTCGTCTCGGGGGCGGTGAGGCGCGCATCGAGCGCCAGCACGCGGCGGGAAAACTGACCGCGCGCGAGCGGGTCGAGTTGCTGCTCGATCAGGGTTCGTTTGTGGAGATCAATGCGCTGGTGACCCATCGCTGCCGTGACTTTGGCATGGAGTCGAAGCAAATTCCTGGCGATGGCGTGGTCTGTGGCTACGGCACCATCGATGGTCGGCTGATTTATCTTTTCGCCCAAGACTTCACCGTCTTTGGGGGCTCACTGTCGGAGACCAACGCCGCCAAGATCTGCAAGGTCATGGACTTGGCGATGAACAACGGCGCTCCGATCATTGGTCTCAACGATTCCGGAGGCGCGCGGATTCAAGAAGGGGTGGTCTCGCTCGGTGGCTATGCCGATATCTTCTTGCGCAACACTCTGGCTTCCGGGGTCGTGCCGCAAATTTCGGCGATCATGGGCCCCTGTGCCGGCGGTGCCGTCTACTCGCCCGCCATCACCGACTTCATCATGATGGTCGAGGGGACGAGCTACATGTTCGTCACCGGCCCCGAGGTGATCAAGACGGTGACTCACGAGGAGGTCACCAAGGAGGAGCTGGGCGGCGCGGCGACCCACAGCGCCAAGAGCGGAGTGTCGCACTTCACCACCGCCAACGACGCGGCCTGTTTGCAGCACATCCGAGAGCTGCTCAGCTACCTGCCCAGCAACAACCTCGATAGCCCGCCTCAAGGTAAGAGTAGCGATGATCCGGGCCGCGAAGAGCCGGCCCTGGACGAGCTGGTGCCCACCGACCCGAACAAGCCCTATGACATCAAGAAGTTGATCCACGCGGTGGTGGACGATGGCGAGCTCCTGGAAGTGCACGCTCAGTATGCGCGCAATCTAGTTGTCGGTTTCGCCCGCTTCGCCAACCAGAGCGTGGGCATCATCGCCAACCAACCGGCCTACCTGGCCGGCGTGTTGGACATCGATGCATCGCTCAAGGGTGCTCGTTTCGTCCGCTTTTGCGATGCCTTCAACATTCCTGTGGTCACCTTCGAGGACGTCCCTGGTTTTCTACCGGGTACGCAGCAGGAATTCGGCGGCATCATCAAGCATGGCGCCAAGCTCCTCTATGCTTTCGCCGAGGCGACGGTACCCAAGATCACCGTCATTACCCGCAAGGCCTATGGTGGCGCATACTGCGTGATGGCCAGCAAACACTTGCGCACCGATGTCAATCTCGCCTACCCCAACGCCGAGATCGCGGTGATGGGGCCGGATGGCGCGGTCAACATCCTCTACCGCCGGGAACTGCAAGCGGCGGGCGAGCAAGCTGCCCAGCTCAGGGCGGAGAAGGTCGCCGAGTACCGCGCCAAATTTTCCAATCCCTACGTGGCGGCGGAGCATGGCTTTATCGATGCCATCATCCAGCCGCGCCAAACGCGCGCGCATATCGTTCGCTCGCTGCGCCAACTCTCCAGCAAGCGCGAGAGTCTGCCCCCGAAAAAACACGGCAACTTACCTCTTTAGGAGTCAAGCCCATGAGTAGTTCCACCGCGCGCGTCGGCATCTTGATGGGTAGCGATTCCGATTGGCCGGTGATGGAAAAGGCGCTAGCAACGCTGCGTCGATTTGACGTGCCGGCCGAGGTGCGGGTGCTGTCGGCCCACCGCAGGCCGGTGGAAACGGCCGAGTATGCCGCCAGTGCTTCGCGGCGTGGGATCGAGGTCTTGATCGCGGGAGCCGGTTTGGCGGCCCATCTGCCAGGGGTTCTGGCCGCGCAGACCATCTTGCCGGTGATCGGGGTGCCGATCGCCGCTAAACTCGAAGGGCTGGACGCGCTGTTGTCTATCGTTCAGATGCCGCCGGGGGTACCGGTCGCTAGCGTAGGGATTGGGCGAGCTGAGAACGCGGCCTTGCTGGCGCTTCAAATCCTGGCCCGCGGCGATGAGGAGGTGGCGACGAAACTGCGCCAAGAGAAGGTGGCCATGCTCGAAAAGGGTCGTCGCGCCGATGAGGCGTTGCAGCAGCGAATCGCCGATAGCCGGTAGCGGCGGAGGCCGCCTTGACACTCAGCCGCCTGTGCGGCAAGCTCCAACCCTTCGTTGGATTTAAGATTCGTCAGGGCTGCCGCGGGCGGTCCTTTTGAAGGAGCCACCATGAGAGAGAAGGATCGGCAACTACGACGTCGGCGCAAGCGTCGTTCTGAGCGTTTGAAGAAACTTCGTCGCGAGGCGATCGCCGCGGGCAAGAAGGCTGCCAAGAAGAAGTCTTCCGCGTCGACCAAGAAGAAGGTCACGACCAAGAAGGCGACGACCAAGAAGGCGACGACCAAGAAGGCGACGACTAAGAAGGCCGCGGTCAAGAAAGCACCGGCCAAGAAAGCCGCTGCCGAGGCTGAGGCTACGGAAACCGAGGCGCCGAAGGCAATGGAAGAATCCGCCACTGAGGCCGCCTCCGAAGTGGCGGCGGCAACGGCTGAAGAAACCGCGGACGCCGAGTGAGCGGTCGTCGCTCATGGAGCGGCGCCTTGCAGCTCAGGGATCGCCAGGAGGCAGCCTCGTGAAACTCGCCATCGGTGCCGACCACGCAGGGTTCGAACTCAAGGAGAAGTTGCGCCGACGGCTCGAAGAGCGGGGCCACGAGGTAGAGGACCTCGGAACTCACTCGACCGAGAGTACCGACTATCCAGAGTACGCGGCCGGCGTGGCTCGCCGAGTCGTCGCTGGCCAGGCCGAGCGGGGGCTGTTGGTCTGCGGTAGCGGGGTGGGCATGGAGATCTCCGCCAACAAGATCGATGGGACTCGGGCGGCCAACATCCATGACGTTGAAGAAGCACGCTTGGCGCGGCAGCACAATAACGCCAACGTGCTCGCCTTGGGGTCGCGGCGATTGCTCGCCGATGAGGCACTTGAGATCGTCGAGACTTTTCTTGCCACGCCCTTCGAAGGGGGCCGGCACGGCCGTAGGGTCGACAAGATTCACGCGCTCGAATAAGGGTCGGCCCTCGCACCGATCCGTTTCGCAGCCCGCATCACGAAATCGTTGAGAAGAATGGGCTAGGTACCCCAAACCTATCGACTTAGGAGCCTGCTCAATGGTCCACGGACCCCTTGCCACCGTAGATCCGGAAATCCACCAGGCCATCGTCGCGGAGCGTCAGCGGCAGAACCAAGGGCTGGAGTTGATCGCTTCGGAGAACTTCGTGAGCCGCGCGGTGCTCGAAGCCACCGGCTCGGTGCTGACCAACAAGTACGCGGAGGGGTACCCGGGGCGGCGCTATTACGGCGGCTGTGAGAATGTCGATACGGTAGAGAGGTTGGCGCGCTCGCGGGCGCGCAAGCTGTTCGGCGCGGAACATGCCAACGTGCAGCCGCATAGTGGCTCCAGCGCCAACATGGCGGTCTACTTTTCAGCCCTGCAGCCGGGTGACAAGCTGATGGGGATGGAACTGAGCAGCGGCGGCCATCTGACCCACGGTCATCCGCTTTCCTACTCGGGCCGCGACTTCGAGGTGGTGGCCTATGGCGTCGACCGCGACAGCGAGCGGATCGACTACGACGCGGTGGCGCGGCTGGCCCGGCAAGAACGACCGAAGATGATCGTGGCGGGAGCTAGCGCTTACAGTCGAGAGATCGATTTCGAACGCTTCCGTGCAATCGCCGATGAGGTCGAAGCCCTGTTAATGGTGGACATGGCTCACATCGCCGGCTTGGTGGCGGCGGGCATTCACCCGTCCCCGGTGCCGCATGCGGACTATGTCACCAGCACCACTCACAAGACTCTGCGCGGCCCGAGATCCGGTTTGATCCTGTGCCGAAAGGTCCATCGCGCCGCGGTCAACCGTGCGGTTTTTCCCGGTTTGCAGGGTGGTCCCTTGATGCACGTGATTGCCGCCAAGGCGGTAGCCTTCAAAGAGGCTCTATCGCCGTCGTTCGTCGAGTATCAGAAGCAGCTAGTCGCCAACGCTCGGCGCTTGGCCAACGGTCTTGCCGACCGCGGCTTGCGCATTGTTTCAGGCGGTACTGATAACCACCTCTTGCTGGTGGATGTGACCTCGATTGGACTGACTGGCAAGGTTGCCGAAGAGGCTTTGGAGGCCGCTGGCATCACCGCCAACAAGAACACCATTCCCTACGATGAGAACCCGCCGATGATCGCCTCGGGAGTCCGTCTCGGAACCGCCGCCCTGACCACTCGCGAGATGGGCGAGGCGCAGATGGATTCGATCGGCGAGATGATCTTCGAAGTGCTGAAGGCACCGGAGTCCGAGTCTGTCCAGCGGGCGATTCGGGGGAGGGTTGAGGAACTCTGCGCGGAGTTTCCGCTCTATGACTGGCAGTAAGCCGAGCAGCGATCCGATGACCGCGCCGCCGACCTTGGCGCGGATCGAGGCGGCCCGCGAGGAGCTGGGAGAGCGGGTCCTCACCACTCCGGTATCGCGACTCTCGGGACTCGGCGTGGACAACCTCTTGGGGACCGAGACCCAGGTCGAACTCAAGCTGGAGCTCTTGCAACGCACCGGAACCTTCAAGGTGCGTGGAGCGCTGCTCAATGTGCTGGCCCTGTCTGGTGAGGAGCTGCGGCGCGGGGTGACGACGGTCAGCGCTGGCAACCACGCGATCGCGGTGGCCTTCGCGGCGCGGGCTTTGGGTACCACCGCCAAAGTGGTGATGCCCAAGAGTGCCAATCCGGTTCGGGTGGCCGCTAGCCGAGCCTACGGCGCCGAAGTTCGATTGATGGAGGATGTCCACCAGGCTTTCGAGGAAAGTCGGCGCATCGAACGCGAGGAAGGGCGTCTATTCGTTCATCCGTTCGAGGGTCGGCTTACCGCTTTGGGCACCGCGGGCGTCGGTCTTGAATTCATCCGCCAAACCTCCGGAGCCGGCCTGCCGGGGCTCGACGCGGTGATCGTGCCCATCGGTGGCGGTGGCCTGTGCGGGGGGGTGGCCAACGCGGTCAAGCGGATCGACCCTGATTGCCAAGTGATCGGGGTGGAGCCGGAAGGCGCGGACACCATGCATCGCAGTTTCGCCGCCGGTGAGCCGCGATCGATCGAGTCCGTGAACACCATTGCCGACAGTCTGGGCGCACCGTATGCCGCGCCCTATACCTTCGCCTTGTGTCGACATTTTGTCGATCGCGCTCGGCCATGGCGCTCTTGTTCACCGACGCCAAGCTGGCGGTGGAGCCCGCTGGTGCCGCCGCCTTGGCGGCACTGGTCGGGCCGCTGGTCGCGCGGTTGCGCGGTAAACGGGTCGGGTTGATCGTCTGCGGAGCGAACATCGATCCGGAAACGTTCTTTCGTCATTTGGCGGCTGCCCCGAAGCCAGTGTCCCAAGGGTCCTGAGGCTCGCTACCCGCGTCGCCGTTGTCGCCGCTCGCGGTCGGCACGCTTCTCTTCGCTCTTGTGCTTCTGGGTTGCCGCCCAGGAGCAGATCGGGCAACCGTCGAGGTCGTGATAGAGGGCGGGGCAGTACTCGCGGCCGAAGTAGATGATCTGCAAGTGCA
The DNA here is from genome assembly GCA_003231035.1 of Acidobacteriota bacterium. Classification (GTDB taxonomy): domain Bacteria; phylum Acidobacteriota; class Thermoanaerobaculia; order Multivoradales; family SZUA-115; genus SZUA-115. The sequence goes on along the minus strand of QIHU01000519.1, from coordinate 15,355 downwards.
GACGATTCCAGTTCTTCTCGGGGAAGATCTTCTTGAGGTCGCGCTCGGTTTTGACCACGGTGGTGCCGTTGGAGAGTCCCCAGCGATGGGCCAGGCGATGGATGTGGGTGTCCACCGGAAAGGCGGGAACCCCGAAGGCTTGCGCCATCAGAACCGAGGCGGTTTTGTGCCCGACGCCCGGCAACGCCTCGAGCTCGGCGAAGCTGCGCGGGACCTCGCCGCCGCCCTCGACCAACATTTGGGAGAGGCGGTGAATGTTCTTCGCCTTGGTGTTGGCGAGGCCGATTTGGCGAATATGATCGCGGATCTCCTCGACCGGGAGCTCGGCCATCGCGGCCGGAGTCGGTGCGGCGGCGAAGAGGGCGGGGGTGACCTCGTTGACCTTCTTGTCCGTGGTCTGCGCCGAGAGCAGGATGGCGAGCAGGAAGGTGAACGGGTCGAGGTGGTCTAGCGGGATAGGAACTGAGGGGTGGAGTCGGTTGAGGATCTGCTGGATCCGAGCTGCCTTTTCGCTTCGCTTCATGGGGCGCCAGGCTATCAAGTCACGGGGTCACGCAAGGCATGGACCGGCGACGGCGCAATCCCTAGCTGTTGGCGTAGCAAACCGCGCACCTCGCCCACCAGGTACAACGAGCCAGTGACCACCAAGAGACCCTCTCCTGGCAAGGCGGCGCTGAGTGCTTGCGCGGGTTCGGCCGCCAAATGGGGGTTCTGATCTGGCACCCAGGCCGCGAGTTCCTGGGGAGAGAAAGCTCTTCGACCTTGCGGGGTGGTGAGAGTGATCCGCCGGGCGTGCCGGGCCAGGGTAGTGAGCATGCGTTCGGCGTTCTTGTTGGCAAAGGCTCCGAACAAGAGGTCGAAGCCACCTTCTTCGAGCCCAGGCCAATCGCCGAGGAAGCGCGCCAGGGCGTCGATTCCGGGTGGGTTGTGGGCCGCGTCCAGCAACAGCTCGCGGCCAGCGAACGGGGGTGGACAAACTACATGCTCCAGTCGGCCTGGCCAGCGACAGCCCTCGGCGCCGGTTCGAATCGCAGTGTTGTCCAAGCGCTCGTAGCCGTGCGCCGCGAGCCGTTCGGCCGCCATCACCGCCAGAGCAAGGTTCTCCGCCTGGTGTCGGCCCGGCAACGGAAGGTCGACGGAGTAGTGGTCCGTCGGCGTTCGCAATTCGACCTGCTGACTGCCAAACCCTTGTGCTTGGCTGGTGAGGTGAAGCAATTCTCTGGGCACCATTTGCAGCGGGGTCTTGAGTCGATTCGCCACCTCCAACAGAGCCGCTTCGGCCGGCTGTGGCCCGGGCCAGCTGACCGCCGGTACGCCGGGACGGAGAATCCCAGCCTTCTCTCTGGCGATGGCGGCCAACGACTCCCCCAGGTGTTTGGTGTGATCTAGACCGATCGGAGTGATCACCGAAAGCAACGGTTCACCGGCATTGGTCGCGTCCAACCGCCCTCCCATGCCGACCTCCATCACCGCCAGGTCCACCCGCGAGTCGGCGAACCACAGCCAGGCGGCCGCGGTCAACGCCTCGAAATAGGTGGGCGCGTCGGTCAGTGCTCGCTCTCCCGCCTCCGTCACCGTGGTCAACAGTTCGCCGAGTGTTTCGCGATCCACCGCCCGTCCATCGACTCGTAGCCTCTCTTCAACCACTTCCAAGTGAGGCGAGGTATACAGACCGGTGCGATACCCGGCGGCGTTGGCCATGGCGGCAAGGAGGGTCGCGGTGGAGCCTTTGCCATTGGTTCCGGCCACCAAGACGGTGGGCACGCGTGACTGGGGATCGCCCAGGGCCGCGAGGAGCGGCCGCGTGGTGTCGAGGCCGAGTCGAACACCGAACAACTCGAGACGGTCGAGGATCGACTGCGCGCGATTCATAGGGGCTGGTATGGGAAGGTCGCTATGCGAAGTGGCGCAGGCAGCGGGCGACCGTCGCCTTGAGTTCGGGGCGGGCCACCACCATGTCGAGAAAGCCGTGTTCGATGAGGAACTCGCTGCGTTGGAAGCCGTCCGGCAAACTCTGGCGAATCGTCTGCTCAATGACCCGTGGGCCGGCAAAACCGATCAAGGCGCCGGGTTCCGCGATATTAAGGTCGCCGAGCATGGCGAACGATGCGGTGACGCCGCCGGTTGTCGGGTCGGTCAAGATCGACAGATAGGGCAGGTTGGCTTGACGCAGTCGGGCCAGGGCGGAGGAGATCTTGGCCATCTGAAGCAACGACAGCACCCCCTCCTGCATCCGTGCTCCACCCGACGCGCTGACCACGATCAAAGGTTTGCCCGCCGCCAAGGCGCGTTCCGCCGCCCGCGTCACCTTTTCGCCGACCACCGACCCCATCGAGCCACCCATGAAGCGGTACTGCATCACCGCCAGGACCACTGGAATCTCTTCGATGGTTCCGTCCACGACGATCACTGCGTCACTAGAGCCAACCTTCTCGGTGTAGCTCTTCAGCCGGTCTAGATACTTCTTCGAATCGGTAAAGGCGAGAGGGTCGGTGGACTGGATCCGCGAAAAGAGGTCCGCGGGTACGGGTTCCGGCTGGCTGGGCGGCGCGGTGGCATCCTCGGGGTCCACGCTGGTGGAATGGGCTTTCGACGGCCCATCGAGAAGGAGTCGAATGCGCTCCTCGGCGTCGATCCGAAAGTGGTGACTGCACTTTGGACAGATCCGGAAGTTGAGCTTCAACTCCTTCGAGTAGATGACCTCTCGGCAACCGTCGCACTTGACCCAGAGGCCTTCGGGAACGGTGCTGCGAGGCCGATCTTCGGCGGCCGCGGGTAGGGGTTTCTTTTTCTTTTTGAACCAAGCCATGGTTCACTCCACCGTGAGCCTACTGCACGAGGCTCCGCGAGCCTCTAACTGTCGCCAGCCTCTTCGTCTTCGGCGGCGGCGAGATCGTTTGCGATGCCGAGTCGTAGGCAGGCGGCGTCGTACATCTGACGCGATGCCTTCTTGGCGTTCTGCAACTCGGCTAGCCGGTCCTTGACCTTGGCTAGTTCTTCTTCGATTTCCCGGTCGAGCTCCTCGATTTCCTGTCGGGTTACATCCAGCGTGTTCTCGTAGAATTCTCTCTGTCGATCGCTAAGACTCATAGCCACCTCCAAGATGCACACCAGGCCGTGCTCCCCGCGCGGCTGGCGCTCAACAATAGCGGGCTTCGAAGAGCCCAGATTTCAATTACTGGTGTGAAAACCTGGCAGGTACTTTTGCCCCCAGCACCCCTGTGTAACCTGGGCAGACTACCCTCCTTCGAGATATGGCACAAGCCAAGTAACTCTCTCGCCCTTCTAGCCATCGTTGGTCGGAGGCTGGGTGGGCGGTTCTTGAATTGAGTTGTCTGAAGTCGCATCCTCTCCGCCCCCTGGGTTGGCACCGTGGTCGATCGCGGTGTCGTTTGAAACGGAGGAGGTGGGTGGGTCGGCGGGTTGCGTGACCGCGGGCTGGGCGGTTGAACCCGGCGCCGGTTGCGCGCGCGGGGCGGCTCTTCGCAACTGAATCCAAGCCAACATGGCGGCGAGCGCCAGAATCAGCAGGAGAATCCACCAGCGTCCGCGTGAGGGTCTTTTCACCAAGCCTGGGTCTAGGTCATCGGTCGGTTGGATGAATTCAACGACCTGGCCGGTTGCCAGCGGATCGAGATTCTCCGCGGTGGGCTGAGCTGGCTCGTTCGGCACGACCTTTTCTTCTACCGTCACCTCGGCTACGACCGGCGCGGCGACCGAAGGCAACGCAGGGCTGCTCTGGGCGGAAGGCGGTGTCTCGGCGAGCGTGGCCGGAGGCGAGGCTGGTGGAGCCGTGGGGGTCGGTGCCGAGGTCGCCTCCAGTTTGGGTTTCGCGGCTGGCCGGGGGGCGGAGGTGAGGACCTGGTGCATGAATGCCGCGAGGTCGGCCTGGCTGGGAGTGGGGTCGAGGCTATAGAGAATCGACTCGATCCGTTGCTGCATCTCGCTGGCGGTTTGAAATCGATCGTCGGGATCCTTGCGCAGAGCTTGACGAACCAGCTCGTCGACACTGGCGGGAATCGTGGGGTCGATGTCGACCGGGGCCGGCAGATTGCACTCGCGAACCGCTTCGAGTACCGAAAGCTCATTGTCGCCGGGAAAAAGACGGCGCCCGACGAGCATCTCGAAGATCAAGGAGCCCAACGAAAAGAGGTCCGACCGGGCATCGACACTTTGCCCCCGAGCCTGTTCCGGCGACATGTACTGGAGTTTGCCCTTGAGCGCTCCCAGCTGCGTATGTTGGGTGCGCGACACCGCCTTGACGATGCCGAAATCGCAGAGCTTGATGTCGCCTTCGTAGGAGAGTAGGACATTCTGCGGCGAGACATCCCGGTGCACCAGGCCGAGCTGTTGACCGTCGAAGTCGCGCTTGCGGTGGGCGTAATCGAGGGCGCTAGCCAGGCGAGCCGCGACCAGCAGGACCACACCGACCGGCATCCGGGTCGACGCGTTCGATGCGGCAGTGAGGACGGCGCGCAGGTTTCGTCCCTCGACGAACTCCATCGCGATGTAGTAGTCCTCGTTGAGTTTCCCCAAGTCGTAGATGTGGGTGATGTTGGGGTGGCTCAATTGGGCCGCTAACTTGGCCTCATCGATGAACATGTTGACGAAGGAGTCGTTGTCGGTGAGGTGGTGCAGGATCTTCTTGATCGCCACCGTTTTTTGGAATCCTTCGACCCCTTTCATCCGGGCCTTCCACACCTCGGCCATGCCGCCGAGGGCGATTTTCTTGAGCAGGGTGTATTGGCCAAACTCCTGACCGGCGGAAACAGGCTTGAAGATCTGCCGCGCCTCCGCCTCTTCGCTGGGGGCCACCTCGGCAGGGGGCGACTCGGCGGCTGGGCCGGCACGGAGCTTGTCGATCTCGGCGGCCAAGTCTGTCGGTGTGTTCTTTCTTCTGGTCGGTGCAGCCGTGCGTCTCTTGGTGCTCTTGGAGTCGAGGTTGAGGCTAGAGAGGGTGCTCGACAGCAGGGCGTCGATTTCGCTGCTCGAGTCCCTGGCGCGCTGGTTGCCGGCTCCGGTTCTCTTGTGGCCTCTGGTGCCGGTACCGAGGACGCCGGACAGGGTTAGCTCCAGCTTTTGTTGGATCTCAGCGTCCATCTCTGGAGGGGGCTGTCTCGGAGGAGGCTGTCGAGGTGGCGCTGTCGGCGCGGGCTTGGCAACCACCTTGACCTTCGGTGGATCGATGGCCGGGGTTGCCATTGGGGTTGGCGCTGGGGTCGCCACCGGAGGCGTGGCCTCGATCTCGGGTGGTGGCTTGGGGACGGCAAGGACCGGCTCGCTGGGCGGTGGCGTGGTCCTGATCGGCGGGGGCGTGGATTCGCTGGGCGGAGGCGGCGATTGAGCTGGCGTCGCGGTGGCTGGCGGCGCGAGTACCTCGCCACCAAGTTCGGCCAACATGTCGCCGAAAAGTTCGGCGGAGGAGATCTTCGCCGTGGGGCGTATTGGGGCCTCTTCGACTTCAGCTAGCACATCGCCGAAGATGTCCGCGGAAGTTAGCTTTTGGCCCGCGTCGACGGTCACCGCGGCAGCCGCCGTGGATCGAGATCCCGCCAGTTCGCTCCGCACCGCTTGGCGGTACTCCTCGTCAGCAATAGGCTCGACCAGGACGCTGTCCGCGTGGGGCTCGAAGAGCGGTCGCTGTTCAGGGCTCCTGAGCAGCGCCACCACCCCGGGCCCTCCGCGCTTGCTGGCGAAGGCGTTCATCATCTCGGCGGCATCCGGCAGGTCGCTGCTAACCAAGACTAGTGACGGCGCTTCGTAGGCCGCCGCGCGCAAGGCTTCATCGTGGTTGCTGACGACCTTGACGTTGAACTTGTCGCTCGTCAATGCTCGTATCACCGGTTCCGCATGGTGGTTCTCAGCCTCTACCACCAGGATCAACGACATGGTATTCACTCCGTTTAGATTGAGTTCGTGGCACCCTCCGCATGGAGGGTCAAGCCTAGCCTCTTGCTGAAGGTGCTGATTCTACTGTTGTTTAGCGCGGTTGCACCACAGGATCGGTGGAGCGGATAGAATCAGCGAGAAAGAGGGCAGCCCTCAAAGCCATCTCCTCATCAATTCCCCCAGGAGTGAAACCATGTCGGGCCACAGTAAATGGAGCACCATCAAGCGTAAGAAGGGAGCTTTGGACGCCAAACGCGGCAAGCTCTGGACCAAGATTCTGCGCGAGGTGACCGTTTCAACGCGGCTGGGTGGCGGTGATCCCAGCGCCAATCCACGCCTGCGCAGTGCGATGACCGACGCGCGCTCCAACAATGTGCCCAACGACAATATCGCGCGGGCGATCAAGAAAGGGACCGGCGAGCTGGAAGGTGGCGCGCTCGAAGAACTGACCTACGAAGGGTACGGTCCTGGCGGCGTCGCGATCATGATCGAGACCATCACCGACAACAAGAACAGAACGGTGTCCGAGGTCCGCCACCTGTTCAGCAAGCACGGTGGAAACCTGGGCGAGAACGGGTGCGTGGGCTGGATGTTCGATCGTCGAGGCACCTTCGCCATCGAGGCCGGCGAAATGAGTGAAGAGAATTTCATGGAACTGGCGCTAGAACTCGAAGTGGACGACATTTCGACCGACGACGAACTCTACGAAATCATCACCTCACTCGAAGACTATGCGTCCGTCAAAGAAGAACTCGAGCGCCGCGAAATTCCCTTGGTGGTCAAGACACTGGCGATGATTCCGCAAACCACCGTCGAAGTGGACGAAGACCAGGCGCCGCGCTTGATCCGCTTGGTCGAGGCTCTCGAAGAGCAAGAAGACGTCCAGGATGTCTGGGCGAACTTCGAGGTCACCGAGAGCATGCTGGCCGCGGAGTGAGCTTGACGAGCGACCGGGCTCGCTCGAGAGTTGGCGCCAAGCCGACTCGCATTCTCGGCCTTGACCCCGGCAGCATGCACACCGGCTACGCGGTGATCGACACCCTGGGGAGCCGAACCGTCGCCCGCGCCGTCGGTCGTATCTCCTGCAAGCGCAATCAACCGCTGGCCCGGCGCTTGGTACATCTGACTTCGGAAGTCGCCCTGATCGTCGATCGCTGGGAACCGAAGATCGTGGTGCTAGAAGCTCTCTTTCACGGAGTGAATCCACGATCTCTGATCGTCCTAGCGCAGGCGAGAGGTGCCTTGCTAGCCACGGTGGCGAGCCGGGTCAACGAAGTGCGCGAGTTCTCGCCCGCGGAGGTGAAATCGGCGGTTACCGGCAACGGTCGGGCCGATAAGGAGCAAGTCGCGAGAATGGTCCAACTGCTCCTCAAGCTGGAGGTTGACGACTTGACCACCGATGCCACCGATGCCCTCGCGGTGGCCATCTGTTGCTCTCGGCGTTTGCGTATGGACCGCCTCGCGGAGCCGGCTGGGGATAGCCGATCGCAAGTCAGGTAGGCGCTAACTCGTTGGCAATAAGGTGCTTAGAGAGTATGTCAGTCAACCTGACGCTGGACGGCGACGCTGTGCTAATATCCTCCGAGTCTTGACCTCGATGAGGCAGTTTTAATTGCGGCGAGCCCTTGGGCTCCCGGTTGAGCCGTTGCATTTTTGAAACCTCGCGACGCGGAACCGCGAAGCGAAATCATTAGAATTGGGAACTGGATCCACCGGCTGCGGGTCCTACCAGGTACGAGGAGGAAGTAGCGTGGGCAACTTAAAAGACTGGATTGAAATCGGTGGATTCGCGATGTACTTTCTCTTGGGGTGCTCGTTCCTCGCCTTGGTCGTGGTGCTGGAGCGTGCTTGGGCACTCTTTAGGGCCCGCATCAACGTCAACGAGTTCTTGGCCAAGATCCGCAAGGCTTTGTTGGTGAACGGGTCGACTCGTGACGCGATCAAGGTTTGCGAGCAGTACCGCGGCCCGGTCGCTTCGATCATGAAGACGGGCCTGTTGAAGTACGGGCAGCCGCGCGAGGACGTCGAGAAGACCATCGAGAATGCCGCTCTCTACGAGATGGGCCGGCTGGAACGGGGTCTGGTCATCTTGGCGACCATCGCCAACGTCGCTCCCTTGATCGGATTCTTGGGCACGGTGCTCGGAATGATCAAATCGTTCGATGCCCTGGCCGCGGCCGGTTTGTCCAACCCTGGTTTGGTGGCGACCGGTATTAAGGAAGCTCTCTACACCACGGCGGGCGGTCTGATCGTCGCCGTTCCCGTGCAGGTCGTCTACAACTTCTTCATGAGCAGGATCAACAAGTTCGTGCGCGAGATCGAGACGGCGGCAAACATGCTGCTTGAGACCTTCACCGACATGGAGCGCAAGGGCATTCAGGCGGAGAATCCCGTAGCTGCCCAGCAACCCAAGAAAGCCTAGGACGACACCATGAAACTACGAGCTGAGCACAATGCTGAGCCGGTGATTCCCACCGCCTCAATGGCGGATATCGCCTTTCTGCTCATCGTCTTCTTCATGGTCACCTTCACCTCGGAGGTGGATCGCACGCAGGTTACGTTGCCGAATACCGGGCTGCGCTACGAGATTCCAGCGCAGTCGGCCTATATTTCGGTGACCGAAGCTGGGTTGATCCGGGTTAGTAACGGTGAAGAGATGAGCGTTTCGGTTCCAGGAGTCGAGGACGTGCTGTCCTTTGCCGCGCAAGTCGTGGCCACCGACCCCAGCCGAGACTTCGTGATCAAAGCGGACACCAACGTACCGTACCGCACCGTGGACAAAGTGATCGACGCTCTCAAGCAAGCTAGAGTGAAGAACATCTTCCTGCTGTCGAGGGCCAAGACAGTAGACGGTGCTGGTGGATAGAGGAGGAAGTCAACGATGAAAATCGAAAGACGCCGGGTCCCCGATGAGATCCCGACAGCTTCGATGGCGGATATCGCCTTCCTGCTGATCGTCTATTTCATGGTGACCTCAACTTTCGCGGCGACGCGAGGTCTCGATTTCGCCTTCCCGCCGGAAGACGACTCGAAATCGGACCTCATCGAGCCGGAAGACGCGGTCCTAATCGAGATCCAATCCAGTGGGGATCTGCTGGTCGACCAGAAACCGATGAAGGCAACGGAGATCGTCGAGTACCTCAGACCGAAGCTGGTGAACAATCCGAAGAAGCCAGTCATCATCAAACCCGATCCAGCATCACCCTACGGCTACATGCTCGAAGTTTTGGACGAACTGCGCCAGGGCGATGAGAAACTTGGACTCAAGATCAATATCTCGCTGCCCACGCAGCGGGAGATCGAACTCTTCTGGTACTAGGCTATGGCGAACAACAAATCGGCCGCGAAAACAGTGACCCCCCTCGAGAACTTAATGCCGTATGGGGCGGAAGATGACAAGGACAGCCGCAATCTGTGGATTGCCATTGGTGTCGCGGTCCTCCTGCATCTGATCTTCTTTCTCGTCAAGTTTCCCGAATGGCGCGAGACCATTCAGGCGGAGGAGAAGAAGCAGAAGGTCTACGTGGTGCAGCAGGTCCGTTTCAAGCCGCCACCGCCGAAGCAACAGCGGGAAATTCCCAAGAAGAAGGCGAAGAAGGTGCCGATCCCCGATCCGACCCCGGATGAGCCGGAGCCGATTCGCACGCCGGACGAAATGGAGCCAAATCTGGACATTCCCGACACCGACTTCGATTTTGAGATCCCCGACGGCCCGCCGCCCGCGGCCGAGCCCGAGGGCCCGATCATGGTCGGTGGCGATGTCAAGAAGCCTGTGCGAGTGCACGATCCCCAGCCGAGCTACACCGAGCTGGCCCGGCGGGCACGGATCCAAGGCGTGGTGATCGTGCAGGCGATTATCGATAAGACTGGCAACGTGACCGCCGTCAAAGTGTTGAAGGGCCTTCCCATGGGATTGGATCAAGCCACGGTGGATGCGATTAAGCGATGGCGGTTCAAACCGGCGACGCTGAACGGTAAACCCGTGGAGGTTTACTACAACTTGACCGTGAACTTCCAGCTTCAGTAAAGGCGTAACGAGGTCTATGGCGTTTCAGGGGTCGCTCAAAGAGCTACCGCTGCCGGACATCATTCAACTGGTATCCGTCTCGGGTAAGACGGGTGTATTTACCCTCACGGACGGAGTCTCCAGTGGTGAGATCTATTTGCGTGATGGTCAGATCATCCATGCTCATGCGGGCACTCTCGAAGGTGAAGAGGCGGTGTATGAACTGGCGATCTGGCCGCAGGGCGACTTCGTCTTCAAGCCAGGCGAGGCGCCGCCTAGCGTAACCATCAAGCGATCCAATACCAACCTTCTCATGGAGGCGGCACGGCGGATCGATGAGTGGCAAGTCTTAGCCAAACGGATCGGATCCACCCGGCTGATTCCAGAGTTCACCGAACGCGCTTCCAAGACCTCGGTATCGTTGACCCCCGCGGAGTGGCGTTTGATCAGCAAGGTCGATGAGCGGCGTTCGATTGAAGAGATCGCTCTGGCCCTGGGTTTGAGCCCATTTGAAGCCTGCAAGAACCTGTACGGCCTGATCACCTCGGGGCTTCTCTCCCTCAAGGAGAACCAGATCAGGCTGCCGGTGGAAAAGTTACAAGGAATGGCCAGAGAGCAACTCAGCCAACTGGTGGACAAGATACACCAGCAAGCGCGGCACCAGCTCGGAAACGTGGCTCGAGCCCGAGAGCTAGAGGCACCACTGAAACTCTGTCGTGTTGAACTGGAAGCAGGCCGTCGCGCCGACGCACTCATCGACCTGGTCAGATCGCACGAAAGAATCGTCTCGGCGACCATGGGGCCAAATCAGTCCAAGATCTTCCTCCAACAAGTTGGCCATCTTGTCCAGTCTTGAGCCATGGAGGAGCAACGGCATGAAAATTGCTATTACTATTCAGTATGTTTTTGAAGTGAGTCACAGGTGCCGTTGACCCCGTCGTCAACCCTCGTGGCCTCCCGAGTTCAGAAAGGAGACCTCATTATGAATAAGCGAATCACCATTGCGATCGTCTTAGCTCTCGTGGTTGCCGCGGTATCGCCAGTCCAAGCTGGCTGGGACGAAGGCATCGCAGCTTTCAAGAGTAAGAACTACACGCAGGCGGCAAAAGAATTCCAGGCTTTGGTCCAAGATCAGCCCGAGTGGGATGGAGGCCATTTCATGCTCGGCCGGGCCTTGTCGAAGCTGAATCGCCAGGATGAAGCCTTGGCCCACCTGCGCAAGGCGTATGACTTGAGTCCCAACAAGGTCCAGTACCAGATGGCGCTGGGCAGCGCGTACCTGGATAGCAAGCGCTACTCAGATTCCGCCAACTTGTTGAGCAAGATTGACGCGAGCAAGCTACCGGCATCGCAGCGCACCAAACTGGAGCAGGCGTTGGCGAAGGCTTACGAAAAGAGCGGCCAGAGCGGTCAGCTCCTCGCCTCTTTGAAGAAGCTGGCCGCTAGCCAGCCTAAGGATGCCAATGCCCAGTACAGCTATGGTGTGGCGTGCTTTAATGCCAACGAGACCTCGAACGCGGTGGCGGCGTTGACGAAGGCCGTTACTTTGGCGCCCAGCGACACCCGCAAGAAGAAGGCTTTGATCAAGGCACTGACTCGACGTGCTGGCGAGTCGCGAGGTGCGCAGAAGCGTAGTGCCTACCAACAAGCCGTGCCCCTTGCGAAGCAACTCGCATCGGCCGCGCCGAACTACGAGAATTCGCTGACCCTTGGGGAAGTGCAACTCGGTGTGCGGGACTACGCGGGAGCGGAGAGTAGTTTCCGCCAAGCGGTGTCGAAAAACAGTTCTGACTGGCTGAGTCAGTATTACCTCGGCCAGGCCTTGACTTCGCTAAAGAAGTACAACGTGGCGATCCCTTACCTCAACCAGGCCTTGAAGTTGTCCAGCACCTCCAAGGATCAGCGCAGCGTCTGGAACCAGCTCGGCTTTGCCAATGAGAAGCTGAAGAACTACTCTGCTTCGATCGAGGCCTACCGTAAAGCAGGCAAGAGCGAGGCGGTGGCCCGGGTTGAGAAAAACCAAAAGACTGCCTCCGACAACCAGGCCATTGAGGCGGAGAACGACGAGATCCAGAAAATGGAAGCCGAGCGCAAGAAACTCGAGAAAGAGCTTGCCGAGCTACCCGGTGGCCGTCCGCCGCGTTGAGAGACGATTGGGCAAGTCGGCACAATGAGCGGTAATATCGGGGGCTCTTGATGAGCCCCCGATTGATTTCCATCTCTAGGTGCCTACCCTTCCTTCTCTGGGTTGGGATGGCGTGGCTCTGCATGCCGGTCAGCGCTCAGGTTCTTCCCGTGGTCGAAGAGGCCGAAAGTGCCGCGGAGCAAACCGCCGAGGGATCCGCCGAGTCCCAGTCGGATGAACCGGCTTCCGCACCGCCGGAAGAAGGTCGAACTGAGGCGATGATCGCCCACGATGACTCCGCGGAGAAGCAAGGGTTCATCGTTCCTGATCTCGACCTGTTCATACCGGAGGGAGAGTTCGAGCTGCGTCTCCACCGGCTGATCGACCGGGTCTCCTTCGAAGGCCAGGTCAACTACAACTTCGTCGACGGCGACATTCGCGCCTTCCTGCGCTACCGCTACTACGCCTACAAGCGGACCTACCGCTTCGCGGTTTTCGACACCCTGGAGTTCCGCGATTTTCAGAACTCAGACGAGTTCGAGCGGGTGCGCGGTGGCCTCTTCTTGATTCAGTGGCCCCACAGCTACCACCATCGCACCTTCCTTCTCTTCGAGGTGGACAACATCACCACCAACCGGGAGTCGTCACAGACCAACGGCCGGGTGAGCAACGTCAACACCTTCGTCCGCACCGGGTTTCAGTTGGGCACTCCAGACGACGACCGCTCCAACGCGATCGTGGGCGAAGATCGTGGAGAAATTCGTCGGCTATTCACTCCCTATCGCCACATTGGTCCTGGAGACTGGGGCTTCACCGGAGCGGTCACTTGGGGATTTGACTTTCTCGGTGGCGAATTCGACTACCTACGCTTTGAAGGGGAAACCTTGAAGCGCTTCGAGCTACCTGGATCCAGCTTCCTCTTTGGCCGCCTTCACGCCGGTACCTTCGTCCGCAAGGCGATCAACCCGGCGCCCAGCTCGCAGGATCCCCGCGATGGTCTGCTGATCCCCCGCAGTGAGTTCTTTCGCCTCGACGGGAGGGACAACTTGAAGGGCTTGGACCGTCGGGTGCGAGGTACCGAAGAACTTCACACCACTTGGGAACTCCTCCTGCCTTGGTTCGTCAATCAGGAACGAGAGCGCCTCGGTGCCCAGTGGCAAACGTGGTATTGGGTTCTCTACGGGGGTTACGGAACGGCTGGCTTTGACCGAGAAGTCTATTCAGATCTCGGTAGCTACGTGGCCGACGCGGGGTTCGGCTTTCAGTCCTCTTTCAAAGTCAAGGGCTACACCCTCTTCCTCTCGGCCCTGTTGGCGCGGGAACTGGAGAGCGACGCGGACCTAGAGTTTCGGGTCTCTCTCAAATCCTTCCACTGAACCCGGTTCCGTCTTGCGTCCACCGTAGCGCTACGAAATCGGTGAGAAGGAAGGGCTAGGGCTCGGTGGCGCCCAGCTTCTCTCTACGCAACGAGACGATGGCGCCGAAGAAGCCCGCCGCGGCTCCGATGGAGATGAGGATCACGACCTGGCTTGGGGGAAGGAACCTCTGAGTCAACAGCTGGGCCCAAGTCGAGGTTTCGGCGAATCGTGCCGCCAAGAGCCGGTGAGCACTGAAGAGACCGGCGGCGGCCAAGATTGCGCCCAACAGCCCCTGCAAAAGGCCCTCGGCGTAGAACGGACCGCGGATAAAGAACTCGGTCGACCCCACGAGTCGCATGATGTCGATCTCGTCCTGGTAGAGGTAGGCGGTAAGACGCACCACGCTCGCGATGGTAAAGATCGCGGCGGCCAGCAACACCAGAGCCAAGGCCAAGCCGACGCCGCGAACGACCAAGACAGCGGTACCTAGCTGGGCGAGCCAATCACGATCGTCATCGACCATCGAGACCTCGGGCCTCTGGCGAGTTTCGGCGAGCCATTCTTCGAAGAGTTGAGCGTCGATCCGCTGAGCGTCGAAGCCAATCTCGATCGAGGCTGGAAGGGGTTCTTCGTCCCAGCCTTCGAGCAAGGGCGAGAGGCTTGGGAAGAGTTCTCGAAACCGCTCTTGAGCGGTCTCGGGGTCGATGACTTCCAGAGAGGTGATCCACCCTTGCGAACGAACCCGCAGATCCTCGCTCAGCACCTCGATGTGAGTGGGTTCGGTGGCGGGCTGAAGATAGACGATCACCTTCGTCTCTTTGCGCCACTGCTCCAACTGGGCAGCGAGGTTGCCGCTGACCAGTTGGAAGAGTCCGCCCACGAACAGAGAGACACTGATGGTGAGCACCGCGAGCAGGTTGACCTTCCAACTGCGCACGAGATTGAGGCAGGCCTCAGTGGCAAAGTAAAGGAGGGCGCGCGCGAGGGTCATCAGGGTGCATCCACCTCGGAGCCGAGTGCGTCCCCGAGGCCATCTTCGAGAGTGGGAGCCCGCCGAGCCTCGTGGCTGGCCAGGGTGCCAGGGGGTAGGGTTTGATCAGCAGCCAACCTGCCACCGTCCAAGGTCAGTAGACGGCCTCCGAGCCGCTGAATGATCTCCTTGTCGTGAGTGGCGAGGAGAATCGTGGTGCCTTGCCGGTTGATGTCGAGGAAGAGGCGCAGGATCTCTCGCGACAACTCTGGATCGAGGTTACCGGTCGGCTCGTCGGCAATCAACAGTTCCGGTCGGTTGATGACGGCGCGGGCGATCGCCACCCGCTGTTGCTCGCCACCGGACAACTCGGCCGGAAAGGCGTTGATGCGGTGGGCGAGACCCACTCGGCGCAAGGCCGCATGGGCGATGCGGCGGCGATCCTTGAGATGGATGCCCAGCACCTTCGGTACAAAGGTCACGTTTTCGAACACCGTCTTGCGGTGGATCAAACGGAAATCTTGGAAGACAACCCCGATAGACCGGCGCAGGAACGGTACTTTCTTGCGAGGAATCGACGAGACGTTGCGGCCGTTGACCAGGATCTGCCCTTGGGTACTTGAGCAGGGTCGTCTTGCCGGCGCCACTGGAACCGGTCAAGAAGACGAACTCACCACGCTCCACCCCAAAACTGACGTCATCCAACGCCGTCTGGCCGCCCGGATAGCGCTTGGTGACGTTGTAGAAGCGGATCATGTCGGTGCTGGTCATCGATGTGCGCTCGTCGTCGATCCTTGCCCTCCATGGGCAAGGATAGGTGGACTGTAACGGATGAAGGCGATTTGGAGGAATACCATTTGGAGGAATAATGGGGGCGAAATGAAGGATGCAAACGACCTTGGCGGCTACACCGTGTTTGGCGGCTACACCGTGTTTGGCGGCTACACCGTGTGGTCCGACGCGAACGCGGGTATCGAGGTGCGCTTTGTGGGGACTGGTTTTCCGCG
>QIHU01000143.1 GCA_003231035.1 Acidobacteriota bacterium | reverse complement strand
TTGGGCAGCCTGGGCGAAGTGTTCTTCGTAGGGTTGGTTCTTGTAGCCTACTTCCATCCCGGCAATGCCTAGGGCGGCGATCAGACCGGGGTGGGCGGCCTCGGTTTCGATCGCCCATTCAACCGTCCAGTCGGCGCGTTGGACTCCCAGATTGCGCACGATGTCCGGGATTAGCCTTAGCCGGCTTCCCCAGCGCTTCTCGCCCTCGGTCGCCGCTTCGGACAGTGCTTGGGCGATGGCTACACCCTCGCCACCGTTGGCCAGGTGAGTCGAGATGGTGAAGTGGACTTCGCTGTAGGTGATGTTCTGTCGCGCCTGTTCGGCCACGAAGTCGAGTGCCAGGAGGTGAAAGTCTTCGGGGGTACACAGGCAACGCGAGCAGGTCATGTAGATCTCCACGAAGTGGGCGAAGTCGCGAAAGCGGAACCAGCGCCGCAGCCCCGCTTCGTCGTCGGCCGGTAGGCGGACCCCGTTTCGCTTGGCCAGCCGGAGCAGAGTCGCGGCGGGAATGGAGCCTTCCAGGTGGACGTGCAACTCCGCCTTGGGGATACTGTGAAGAAAGTCAGCTAGCTGGGAGGAGCCCTGTTGGGGATCTTGGCTCGTGGACATGACGGCCCCTTCTTGCGTTCACGGATGGAGAACACCGATCTTACCGGCCCTGGAGGGAACCTTCACGGCTCCCCGCGCGTGAGAGTCAATACGCGGACAAACCAGGAGATGGACCCTACGGACGTGTTGGATTTCCCACAACTGATTTCCCGTTGCCGGCTGGGCGACGATTTGGCCTGGGAGACCCTCGTGCGCCGCCTGCAAGGGCGGATTTACTCGTTGTCTTACCACTACCTGCGCAACCGCGAGGAGGCCCACGACTGCGCCCAGGATATTTTCATCCGCGTCTACCGAAAACTGCATACCCTCGACGAGAGCCGCCCCTTCTTCCCCTGGCTCTTGCGCCTAGCACGCAATTGCTGCGTCGATCGGCTACGCCGGCTCGAGGTGCGCTCGCGCCACCTTGCCCACGACGACGAGGATCTCACCGAGGTCGCGGCGCGCACGCCGACCCCGGAAGAGTCGTACGTGCAAGCAACGCGCGACCACACGGTGCACCAGGCTCTGGGCCAGCTCAGCCAGGTCAACCGCGAGATGATCCTCCTCAAGGAGATTCAAGGGCTCAAGATGGAGGAGATCGCCGACTTGCTGGCGGTCCCCATCGGCACCGTCAAGTCGCGGTCAAACCGGGCCCGGATCGAACTCGGAAAGGCACTCTACGCCTTGCAGGCCGCCCAAGGAGTCCCAGGATGAACTGCCACGACTTTGAAGCTCTACTTTCCAGCCTCCAAACCGGCCCCCTCCCCGACGCCGCCATGCGCCACTTGGAGTTGTGCGCCGAATGCCATGAATTGGCACAATTGGCCGGTTTCGTCGAGGGGTGGCCTCACCCACCCGCGGCGCCGGACTTCGTCACCACGGTGATCAGCCAGACTAGCGGCTCGCCCTGCCGGCAGGGCGAGAGGCAGCTCAACGCGTTCCTCGCTGAGAGCCTCGATCCTCAAGCGAGCGAGCTGCTCCAGTTGCACCTCGACCACTGCCCAGCCTGCACCGGCTTGGCCGCCGCTTTGGCGCAACTGGAACATTCCCTGCCCCGCTTGGCGACCCTAGACCCCGGCCCCGGTTTCGTGGAAGCGGTACTGGCGGCAACTCTGCCGATGTCGGTTCGCCTGCGTCGTTGGTGGTTCAAGACCTGGCCGCGCTGGGTTCACCGGCCGCGCTTCTCGGCGGAGCTGGCCTTCGTCGCCACCCTCATCGTGGTCCTGGTCTTCGGCATGCCTTGGTCACCGGCGGCGGCGATGCCGGGCAAGGTGATCGAGCTGGTCCAGCGCGATCCTATCCATCAGCTGGAACGCAAACTACAGGAGCGTCTACAGGGACCCGTCACTACGCTAGAGGAGGAGGTCACACGACAGATCGAGGAGCTGAGGGCGTCGTGGTTGGCACACCAGATCGTCGAGATTCCCGCCACCGCCGAGCGCACCACCCGAGTCGTCGCCAACTACACCAAGAGCTGGATCGACTTGCTAGGCGATCGCATTGGAACCTTCTTGCAGTGGGCCGCGTCCCAGCTAACGAGGACCGATGAAGAGCATTCGTCGCCTCCAACAGAACCCACTCACTCGCCTGAGGAGACCTGATATGAGCGAACAGCACACCGACACCAACCCCGGAGTCATCCCCCCCGCGCCGCCTCCGTACGGCCAGGCTGGAGTGGCCAATCCTTCGCCCTCCGCCACCTTCCAGGACCCGCGGCGCAAAACCCCTTTTCTGGCCAGTTTCTTGTCCATCATGCCGGGCCTCGGCCAGGTCTACGTCGGCTACTACCAGCGCGGCTTTGTGCATGCCATCGTCGTCGCCTCCTTGATCGCCGCAATGGCGGGATCCGCTGGCCAAACCGACTCTGACCTGTGGCCCTTCTTGCCTCTACTGGGCCTCTTCCTCGCTTTCTTCTGGCTCTACAACATCGTCGACGCCGGTAGGCGAGCGACGCTCTACAACGAGGCGTTGGCGGGTGGCAGCGAGATTGAGATGCCCAAGGACTTCCAGTCTCTGAGCATCGGCGGTTCACTTTTCGGCGGCATCTGCATCGGCGCCATCGGCTTCATCTTGCTGCTGCGCACCCGTTTCAACGTCAGCCTGGATTGGGTCGCGGAGTGGTGGCCAGCGGCACTGGTGATGCTCGGTGCCTTCTTGGTTTACAAGGCGATCAAGGAGCGCCAGGCCACGGCGACGAGCGACGACGAGATCTAGCCCTTCTCGTCAGTGGCGAAACGCTCCTTGAGCCGCTCTAAGACGTTCGCCGGAAGCAGCCCAGAAACATCACCGCCTAGCTTGCAGACTTCTTTGACCAGCCGGCTGGAGAGGTAGCTGTAGTCCTCGCGCGGCATCATGAACACCGTCTCCACCCGTGGGTTGAGGCGGCGGTTCATGAGGGTCATTTGAAACTCGTACTCGAAGTCCGAAACGGCGCGCAGGCCGCGCACCACGGTGCGGGCTCCGACTTGATCCATGAAGTCGACCAGCAGGCCGGAGAAGCTGGTTACTTGACAATCGGGGCGGTCGGCCAGGGTCTCGCCGATCATCTCGATCCGCTCTTCGGTGGTGAAGAGGGCTTTTTTTTCAGGGTTGTGCAGCACCGCCACCAACACTTCGTCGAAAATCGGCCGGCATCGGTCGACGATGTCTAGGTGGCCGCTGTGCAGTGGGTCAAAGCTGCCGGCATAGACGGCGATGCGTCGGGCGTCGGTCATCTCAACTCCTTGGAGAGATCCACGGTTGCGGAATTGAAGGCGGCATCGGTCAAGCGCAAGAGGACCAAGGTGGTCCCCTCGGGTACCTCGACCGCGAGTTCCTCGCGTCGGCCATCCAATAGGCCGTCCTTGGGGACGACCTTGCGCCAGGGCCCGGCATCGAAACTCACCACCGCCTCGCGGAGCGGACTGCCGGCATCTTCGACCGTCAGCCGCAGTCGCCGGCCCTGGTTCTCCGTGCTGGCCACCAGCGGCCGGGTGTTATCGATCAACACCGGCTCGCTGGTGCGAGAAGCCACCAGAGCGGCCCCTTCGGCCAGTCCTTGCGGACCGCTGGGCGCATCGCTGGCCGTCAAGCGAAAACGATAGATGCCGTCCGGCAGCATGGTGGAATCGAAACTGAGGTAGTCCTCGGTCTGTTCCTCCACCACCGGAAGCCACCGCTCCCCGCCTTGCGCGCGAAACTCCACAGCGTAGGTCAGGCTATCGCCGTTGGGATCCTCGGCCGTCCACCGCAATGAGCGATAGCCCTGCTTCCACAGTGTTTTTTGGCGACGAGTCTCTGGCCGATCGCTCGCCACCCGCAGGGTCGTGAAGATGCCATCGCGGTTCGGGTGGGCCGGTTCGTAGATTTGATTGGAGGGATTGAAGTTGGTGGGAACCAGCACTTCGCCGGGATCCATCACGCTCAGGCTGGTGATCTTGGGTCGCAGGTTCAACTGCCGGTAGGAGAGTTCCACCGCGTCCATGCGTGGGCTGGTGCCATTGTCCGCCTCGAAGGCGGCACGCCATTGCAGGTATCGACCAGCCGGCACCGCGTCGAGACTCACCTCGTCACCGCCGCGCGCGGCGGTCCAGGGAGACCAGGTTAGATCGGGCTGCGCGCTGATCCCGCTGCGGAACGAGAACTTGAGCTGCGTCCCCCTGGGCCTCTCGCCCTCCCAATGGAGGGTACCGAAGCGAGAAATCTGTTCGGCGTCGAGCGGCGGGCTGGTGAAGCTGCCTTGTAGTTCGCCCTCGCCAGTGAAGCGAAAGAGGGCCGCGGCGTTGGTGGTGGCGAAGGCCGGTCCGTCGCCATCGGGGACTAGGACGACGATCTGGCGCTCATCGACATCTTTTTCCAAGACCATCTGAGCTCCCTCGGTCAGAAGTTGGCTGTAGAGCTTGCCCTCCTGGCCGGTGGCAACCCAGAGTTTGCCGTGGTCGACGAGCAATGAGTACACCGTCTCGTCGCTGAAGCTCCACAGACTCTCCACCAAGCCATCGGCGGAGATCCGCAAGATCTCGCTGCGCGTGGCCTTGTGCCCCACGCTGGGCAAGCGGCTCGGGCGGCGCGGCTGGGTCGAGCCTTCAGAGACGGTGACCTTGCCCTTCGGCTCGTCCCCGTTTTTCGAGCCGTTGGCGCCATTGCTCTTGCTGCCGTTGCCGCTGCCACCGGTGGTCGGCGGCGGGATCAAGCTGGCCTCGGAGCCGACCACGGCGGCAAAACAGGTACCGTTCGGGCCGCTAGCCAACGCCACCACTTCCGGTTGGGTGGCATCGAAGAGGGTGCGGGCGGTACCATCCGGGGAGATTCGGATGATCAGTCCTGAATCCGCGGTACCGAGGAGAACGCTGCCGTCAGCGAGCGGTTTCATCGCACGCAGATGGGTCTCTTCACTGTCAAACAGAATCTCACCGGTGCCGTCGATCCCCACCCGGTAGAGGCGTCCCTCACTCCCGGTGGCCACCAGGAGCTGGCCATCCCGCGACCGCGCGATCGCCCAAATGTAGACCTCGCCGGGGTCGAAGAAGAGCTCGCCGCCCGCGTCGGTAATCCGGTAGACCTTGCCATGCGGCGAGGTTCCGGCGAAGACGGTGCCATCCGGGTCGGCCCAGAGCGCGAAGACCTCCGCTTCCGGTGCCTCGAACAGGGTGCGCACCGCGCCCTTGCCATCGACGGCGATCACCCGCCCCGCGTTGCCGGTGCCCACCACGAAGCCATCGCCTCGGCGAGCCGCCGAGAGTAGGAAAGGTTCGTCGAGGGTGCTCAACCGCTCGGCCCGGTCCGCCAATGCCAATCGGCCCAGTGGATCGATACTCAGACCGTCGAGTTCGCCGGCAAGAAACGAATCGCGGGTGCGGGCTCTAAAGTGGTGAACCTCATTGGCCACCGCCCCGGACACTGGAACCATCGTCATCAGGAGGGTCGCCCACGCCAACCACCCCCGCCCTTCACGTCCCCTCATCGCTTCTCCTTTCGTGGCTGATTGTCCCTCGCCGAGGCTTCGCCGTCCGGGTCGGACCGACGCCGTTCCACGACGAGATCGATCCGCGAACCGCCTGTAAACGGAAAGTCCAAGCGCTCGACAACCTCCTGTATCACGGCTACCGTAAGCGGCACCGCTTGCGACGATCCGGCGGTGGCGAGTAGGGAGCGCATCGAGCCGGGTAGCCGGGCCATCGGCTGCCCCACCACCGCGAGACCTGGGCTTCTTAGAAGGCCGAGCGCCACCAGATCGCGCTGCGAATGGAAGTTGCGCATCACCTCCAGGGCGCGCGGGAAACGGCGCGGAACGATTGCCTCGACCTGCATCCTCATGGCGTCGATGGTCGGCCCATCGCCGATCATGATCGAGTAGCGGCCCACCGGCAATTCCTCGGGCAGCTGCAACTCGAAGGAGTGCCTAAATGGCTCGCCACGGTGAGCGAGGAACTCCAGATTGAGTCGCACCCTCTCGCCCGGACGCACCACCCCGCGGTCGGCGTGGGCACCGACCAAGGTCGCCGTGCGCGGTGTCGCCAGTTGATCGACCACCACGTCGATCTGCTCGATTTCCACCACTTCCAGCACGTTTTGCATCAGGTAGCCGACGATCGAAAGCAGGTAGCCGGCCGCCTGGCTGGGGGCGTTGCCACCGTCGAAACTCTGCTCGATGACCAGAGGCGGGTAGCCGCGAAGATCGATCTTGGCGCGCAGATCGACCGCCTGCTCTCCGCGCGAGAAGTTGGCCGTGTTCAGCACGCTGAGCAAGGAGGTACCGATCAACGACGGGGTCAGCGCCGCCAGTCTCGCCACCCGCACCTGGTAGGTTCTCTCCTCGGCGCCGCGCACCCTCAGAGTCACCGGAATCATCGGCGGTTCGGCGCCAATGATCCCCAACATCCCAGCCTCGCGATCCTGGCGAAAGGAGCCCACCACCGGCCCCTGGTTCGAGATCTTGAAGGAGGTGTTGAGGCTGGGCAGCAGGGTCACCACTTCGGCCCGCGCCATCGGTAGGTCGACCGGTCCTAGCCCGAGCAGCGGATGGCCCAAGGCGTAGACCCGATCACCAACGACATCGGTGACCGTGCCGGTGGCGGCGAGGTTCAGATCTCCCTCCACCAGCACGATAGCTACCGGCCCGCCCGCCACCAAGGGCTGGGTATTCGAAGATTCGCCGTCGGCGGGTGCCTCCATCCGGCCGGAAGGGCTCAAGCTACCCAGCGCGGCGGCCAGCAAGTCACGCCCCAAGCCGTCGAATCCGGTCGCACTCCACTGCAGGGAGCTGCTGGCCCCATCGAACAGCCGAGGGCGAAGCCCAACCAGTTGGCGCTGGAGCAGATCCTCGGGAATCTCCAGTGCGGCCATGGCGGCCAGATCGAGGGGAGGGCCCGACTTGCCAAGACCCGCCATCGCTCGCCCCCCGGCCGGCAACTCGCCAACCTCGCCCAGGGCTCGCATCTCCGCGATCGGGGTAATCCCGGCGATGGGATCCCGTGAAAAACCCCATCCGAAGGCCACCGCACCGGCCAAACGACCGTCGATGTAGACCGGGCTGCCGCTCATCCCCTGGGCGACGCCGATGCGTTCGAGATCCTGCCCCGAGAGCCGAGCCAGGATCCAACTGCGATCCGGGCTGATGTTGCGCATCACCCCGATCACCTCGATCTCGAAACGCTCGGGAGTCGACCCCGAGAAGACAGAGAGGCCATAGCCACGCTGGCCACGCTCCACTTCGTCAATCGAGATCGTCGCCATCGGAACCGGATCCTCGGCGACGAGAGGCCAGGGGATTGGCCAAAGGATAGCCATCGCGGCGAGCCACAAGGAACGGACCCTGAACCGCCGACGAGCCACGGAATCGGAACTTGAGGTTTTCGCCATGCGGTTCACCCTTGCAACCCGCCTGCCAAAGGCCGATCGCCAGTGCTGGCCGGGCTAGCCGGGCTAGCCGAGTGCGCCAGGTCGAAGGCTCCCTGGCGTACTCGGTACGGCCGGCCAGCCTCGAAACCGACCAAGGTCGACGGCAGGCCGCCCGGCAAAGTTACGCCATCGACGACGAGGACCTCCTCCCGCCCCAGCCAGCGGGCTAGCTGGTGAGGATCCAACAGCGGCGGCTGGCCGCTAGCGTTGGCGCTGGTCGCGGTCAGGCAGTGGCCGAGTTCCCGCAGCAGCTGGCGCAGCGATTGGAGCGCCGGGATGCGCACCGCCAGCTGACCGCTGCCCGCCGCCGCCGGCAGGGGTTTAGAGATCGGAAGCAGACCGCTCAGCGGGGCCGGCCAACGCCGAGCCAACCACTCCACTTCCGGTGTGGACACATCGATACCGAGGCCGGCCAAGGCTTCCACGTCGGGGGCCACCACCGGTAGAGGCTTGGTTAGCGCGCGACCCTTCAAGCGGTAGATCGCCGCCACCGCTTTGGCGTTGGCTGGATCGGCCGCCAAGGCATAGCTGCTCTCCGTGGGTATCCCCAGCACCCCGCCGCGAGCGACCCAGTCGCGCAACGGCTGGAGGCTCTCGCCGGGGCGCCACAGGCGCGCAACGGGAGCTACCGCGGCCACCATCTACCGGGCCACCACTGGCCGGGCAACCGCATCGCGCGCGGCGGCGTTGATCATCTCGCGAGCGTGCGACCGCGAGAGTTCCGTCACCTCGCTACCGGCCAACATTCTGGCCACTTCGTCCACCCGTTCCTCCTCGTCGAGTTGGAGCACCTCGGTGAAGGTCCGCCCTCCCCGCGTCCGCTTGGCCACCTTGAGTTGCCGGTCGGCATGGCTGGCGACCTGCGGCAGGTGGGTGACCGCCAGAACCTGGCCACCGCCCGCCAAGCGCTGGAGTTTCTTGCCCAAGGCCGCCGCCTCGGCGCCGCCCACTCCGGCGTCGACTTCGTCGAAGACCAGCGCCGCATCCATCGCCGCTCCACTGCCGCGCACCGCCAGTTGGAGGGCCAGATAGATCCGCGACAACTCCCCGCCGGAAGCGACCCGCGACAACGGGCGAGCCTCCTCACCGGGGTTGGGCGCGAAGGTGAAGACCACGCGATCGAGCCCCTCGGGGCCGAACTCGACCCTCTCGCCGGCCAACTCCAAGGGGCTATCGGCCCGCTTTCTGCGCTCCAGGCGTACTTCCAAGGCCGCCTTGCCCAAGCCGAGTTCGCCCAACTCCGCGCGAACGGCGCGCGCCAAACGGGAGCCCCACTGGGAGCGCCCCTTCGACAGTTCGAGCGCCGCCTTGCGATAGGCGTCGAGCGCCGCCGCCAGCTCGGCCTGCAAATGAGCGCGCCCCTCTTCGTCGACCTCCAGTTCGGCCAGCTCCGCCGCGATCTCTTGCCGGTAGGCGAGCACCTCCTGGCTGGTGCTACCGTGCTTGAAGCACAGCCGCTCGACGGTGACCAGGCGGTCCTCCACCTGATTGAGCCGGGCCGGGTCCGCCCGCACTTCATCGTGGCGCTGGCGCAGATCGTGGCCCAGTTCTTCGAGGCGAATGCGGAGTTCTTCCGCCTCGATACCCCACTCCTTGGCCCGCGGCTCCCAACCTTCGATCTCGGCCAGGTGGAGCCGCGCCCGGGCAACGCGCGCGGCGGCGGCCCCTTCGGCGTCGACCACCAGATCGAGCGCCCCACCCAGGTTGGAGACGATGGTTTCCGCGTGGCGCAAGACCTCGCGTTCTTGGCGCAGCGCCTCCTCCTCGCCCGCGACCAACTGGGCGGCGTCAATCTCCTGAGCTTGGAAGTGCAACAGATCCAAGCGCTCCTGGCGCGAGCGTTCACTGCCCGTCGCCTTGTCCAAGCGGGCGGTGAGCGCGGACCACGCCGCGTAGGCCGCGGCGACTTCCGCCAGCCGTGTTTTCGCTTTGGCGCCGCCGCTGCGATCGAGCCAGTGGCGCTGGAGATCGGGTGTTGTCAAGCCCAGTTCCTCATGCTGCCCGTGGATACGCAGCAAGGCCGGGGCCAGATCGGCCAGGAGGCGCAAGGTGGTGGGTTGGTCATTCACGAAAACCCGATTGCGGCCAGTGCGGCTGACCTCGCGGCGCACCAGCAGCTCGTCGCCATCGACCTCGATTCCCGCCTCCTCCAGCCGCTCTCGCCAGCCCTGCGAGGTCGGTTGGAAGACACCGGTCACGGTCAAGCGGTCGGCGCCCGAGCGGATCAGTTCAGCGGAGGCGCGAGCGCCCGCGAGCAAGGCCATCGAATCCACCACGATCGACTTGCCAGCACCCGTTTCGCCGGTCAACGCGTTGAGCCCCTCGTTGAGCTCCACCGACGCGCTGGCCACGACGGCGAGATTTCTGACGTGAAGCTCGCGCAGCATGGCGTGAATTCTACCAAAATCACGCATCCCGGCCGCTGCTAGACTGTGAATTCAAACAACGCAACCAACGAACCCATTTGATTCGCCAGCGGAGTTCCATCCATGAACTGTCTTCGCCGTTGCAGCCACCCCTTCGCAAGAGGCCTCCACCGCCTCGCGATCGTCACCACGGTGGCCACGCTGGCCGCTCTGCCTCTGGCTCCGCTCGACGCTGGCGAACCCATTCGGGTTCCGGATCAGATCACGGCACGCCACGTTCCGCCCTTGGATAGCGCGGTGCTCAACGAGCTGCGCCCCTACTCCAATATTCGCTCGGCCGGGTTGAGCGACTGGCATCCCAACCATCGGCGGATGTTGATCAATACCCGTTTCGCGCAAACCCGCCAGCTACATTTATTGACCGGACCGGGCTCGACCCGGCGGCAAATCACCTTCTTCGACGAACAGATCACCCGAGGTACCTTCCGCCCCGGATCTCGCAAACGGGATCAAATCGCCTTCACCCGGGACGTGGGCGGCAACGAGAACCACCAGATTTTCCTCCTCGATTTGGGCGATCCCCAACCGCGCAGGCTCACCGACGGGGTCCACCGCCACCACCTCGGGCCGTGGTCGCCGGACGGCAGCCGGCTCACCTTCGTCGGCAACGGGCGCAACGGTAGAGATTTCGACCCCTACTTAGTGGACCCCGACCAGGGCCAGCCGCGACGTTTGGCCGAGCTCACGGGCAGTTGGTCGATCGTCGACTGGAGTCCGGCTGGCGACCGGCTGCTGCTGTTGAACTACGTGTCGATCAACGAGAGTACCCTGCATGCGCTAGACATCGAAAGCGGCGAGCTACGCCTCCTCACCCCGAGAGGAGACGGCGAGGAAGCGACCGCTTGGGTGGGTGGTCAATGGGCCAGCGATGGCAAGATCTACACCCTCAACGACCGCGACCATGAGTTCCTGCGGCTGGTCCGCATCGACCCCGAAACGCTCACCGTCGAGCCGGTGACCCCCGGTCTCGAGTGGGATGTCGAGGACTTCGCCGTCGCCGACGACGGCAAGTGTCTCGCCTACTTCGTCAACCAAGACGGCATCAGCCAGCTGCGCTTGATCGATCCGACGACCGGCAAGCCCCTACCCTCCCCCTCGCTGCCCGATGGCGTCGGCCGCAGCCTCCTGTTTCGCGGTGGGTCGCACGAGATCGGGTTCAGCATGAGCTGGGCGCACGCGCCCCGCGATGTCTACAGTTGGGATCCCACCGCGGGGCGGCTCGACCGTTGGACCCGCAGCGAAACCGGCGGGCTCGACTTCACCCGGATGGCGGTTCCCGAGCTCATCCGCTACCCCACTTTCGACCAGACTCAGGAGGGCCGGCAACGCACCATACCCGCCTTCGTCTACCGGCCCTCGGCCAGCCGAGGCCACAAGCCGCCTTACCCCGTCTTCATCCAGATCCACGGTGGCCCGGAGTCGCAGATTCGCCCCGTCTTCATCGGCGCCACCAACTACTGGATCGAAGAACTGGGGGTCGCCCTCATCCGCCCCAACGTCCGGGGTTCAGACGGCTACGGCAAGAGCTACTTGCGTTTGGACAACGGCTTTCTGCGCGAAGACTCGGTGCGCGACATCGGCGCCCTGCTCGACTGGATCGCCACCCAGGACGACCTCGACTCCTCGCGCGTGATGGTCGGCGGGGGCTCCTACGGCGGCTACATGGTGCTCGCCTCGCTGACCCACTATTCCGACCGCCTGCGCGGCGGATCGGACATGGTGGGGATCAGCAACTTCGTCTCCTTCCTCGAAAACACCCAGCCCTATCGCCGCGACCTCCGCCGCGCCGAATACGGCGACGAGCGCGACCCGAAGATGCGCGCCTTCCTCGAACGGATCTCTCCCGCCAATCGGGTGGAGCAGATCACCAAACCCCTGCTGGTGGCGCAAGGGGCCAATGACCCGAGGGTTCCCCTCTCCGAATCGGATCAGATCGTTGCCGCGCTGGAGGATCAGGGCACGCCGGTTTGGTACGTGGTCGCCGCCAACGAGGGCCACGGTTTTCGCAAGAAGGTCAACGCCGACTATCTGCTGGCCCTGCGGCTCGAATTCATCCGCCAGGTTCTTCTCGGCGAGGCCGAGACTTCATCCAAAGATCAACCCGAAGACTAGTTGGAGGACTCAGCCGAAGAGGCAGCCACCGTCACGCGGTTGCGGCCCGCGTCCTTGGAGGCATACAGAGCCTTGTCGGCAGCGGCGAAGAGCGCCTGCCCGTCGTCCACCGCCGAGCCGATCTCCGCGACACCGAAGGAGCAGGTGACACTGATCTCGAGGCCGGAGTAGCTGTAATCCAACTCGTCGATGCGGGCGCGGAGCTTCTCCGCCAGGCTCCGCCCTCCGTCCGCCGTCGTTTCCGGTGAAAGGATGGCGAACTCGTCTCCCCCGACGCGCGCCAGTACCTGTTCCGGCCGCAAAAGACCACGCGCGGCGTTGGTCACCTGTTTGAGGACGAAGTCGCCACAGAGGTGGCCATAGTTGTCGTTGACCCCTTTGAAGTCGTCCAAATCAAAGAGAATCAGCGACAACGCCCTCTTGTAGCGCACCGCCCGGGCCGCTTCGCGCTCCAGAACTTCGTCGAAATTCCGCTTGTTGAAGACTTCGGTCAGGCCATCGCGATTGACCAGCTCGGAGATCGCCCGGTAGTAGGCGTGCTCCACATCCAGCTCGTGCAGAAACTTGAAGTGCACCGCGGCCACCTGAAACCGATCGCCGCTGCGCAGCCGAGCGCGCTCGCGGATCAACTGGCCGTTCAGGTAGGTGCCGTTGGTGCTGCCCAGATCTTCCAAGGTTACATGGTCGCCCCGATACTCGAGACGGGCGTGACGGCGAGAGATCGACAGCACCTCGGCGATGCAGACTTCGGCGTCCGGGTCGCGGCCAATCTCGATCGAGGCACCGCGCGAAAGGCGAATCCGGCTGCCTAGACGTCGGTCGTCCGGGTGAGCAATCAAAATGATGTTCGCCTCGATCGGAAAGGAGCGGCTATGGCCCGGCCGCGAACCGGTGGAATAGGTCTGCGTCATCCCACTTTCGCGCAGAGCCGCGACTTCGATGCTGTCCGTGTTGGTTTCGCTCTCGTCGTCGATAGCGGCGAAAGCTCCACTCGAGCTGTTTTCGTCCATAAGGCTAGACAAGATCACCGACAATCAACCGGACAAAAGAAGGATTCGGTCACCCAGCTTGCGACCGGCAAACGAAGCGTCCACCGAAGCACCACCGGAGCCGAGATTGCACAGAACCTATAGTGGTCCATGCTACCTGCAAGAGGGAAACCGGTCAATGAAAGCTGTACCAGGGCGCCCAGCATCCTCGGTGACTGCTGGAGCTAGCGGTCCGTGGTGAGAGAGCCCCACCGGCGAGAAGGAGGGATCTGGACGAGAATCAATGCACCGTGAATCCAGCAGCAAACCCTGAAGCAAACCCAACGGTTGTTGAGGACTTGACCACGTGGAGTCACTGTCGGAGACCCGCTCGGAGCCAAGATGAGTTTCACCGTGGGTTGCTCAGCGGGCGAGAGTCATTCGTCTAACTGAGCCGCCGATGCCCCTTGCAGATCTCGCATGTACAAGTTGGTTTCGTGAAATGGCGCACTCCGACTACCGCGTCATTCGACCGATCCGCTCGCGCGTAGATGAGCCTGAAGAGCTCGGTTTCTTCGTTCTCCACATATCGACGAAGCGCGTAGGCACATAGATCGGCCACTTGGACCATACTCGTAAGGCTACTGTCCACAAAGAGCGGTGTTTCGATCGTTCGCTCAAGCGGTGTCCACGAGGTGCCGTGGGCGTGGAACTGTCTCATGAGGCGGGTGTGTTTTCGTGCGACAGTCTCGTTGTTGTCATGCACAACCAGTCCGTAGTTGCGTTGTGCGTGATTGCCGTCCGTTTTTTGCAGGTAGGTCTCGAATCGCGAGATGACCTGCTCGAATGCTTGTTCGTCGACCGAACGCGGCCCTCTGTCAGGGTCGAAATGGAGCTTGTCGATACATTCGGCAAAGATTCGCGCAAAGCCCCAGTCCGAAACCGTCTCAGCAACCTTTCGCACGAATTCCGTGCGCTCAGCTAGGGTCAGATGCACGTAGGCGCTGGTTTTCTCATAGTTCTTCTTGGCCTGCCGGTACGGCTTGCCCCCGATCTTCTGTAGCTGGAGAAGGTGGCGGTGTCGTAGCTGCCTAACTTGCCGGCGCCGCTCGGCATGGTCCAGCTTCTCGAAGTTCTCAATTCGATACTGCTCCAGGTACTTTCTTAGCAGCCACGCAGTGTGGAGTTCCGCGTTCGACAGGGAGAACCGAGTCTTGATCTCTGAGATTGCAACGTCAGCTGTTCTCCAATGCCAGATGGGCAATGAGACGCCAGCTAGGATGAAGTGAGAGGTATTGCCTGGGAGGCCGGGAGTGCCTGACTCGTCGATGTAGCAGAGATACAAGGCTTCGACTCGGGAGGGTACAAAAAAAAGCGACTGGGCTTTTGGGGCCTTAGGCCCCAAGACGAGACGCTTGGCGACTCATCCCAGACGCTTAGCCAGGGAACCATAGATGCAGGGAGTTGTCAAGACCACTGGAAGATGGGCACCCCGGTCACCCTCCATTAAGCAGAGCCACTACCCCCTCCACCACGACCGCCATCCCCGGTGGCCGCCGATCTAGGTGTACAGAGTCAAGAAGCGATCCAGCAGTTGATCGGCCTCGGGGCTAGGGGTCAAGGTGGCGAGAAAGGCGTCGGCGCCGGCTTGGCCGCCTTCCAGGTAGCTGTAGTCGTACATCGCAACCCTGTTGGACATATCTTGCTGGTTCAGTTCGCTGTGGAACTGGCTACCATAGGCCGGTTTTCCTGTGGCTCTGAGTAGCTGGTTGCCGCACAAGGGGGTGGAGGCGAGGATCTCCATCCGCGCCGAGGTGCCGGTCACGTGATCGTGGTGGCCCAGTTGGGCGGGAAAAGAGGGTCCCAGGCCAGCGAGGAGTGGATCGGCTTGGCCCAACTCGGTCAGCTCGACCTGGTAGGTACCGACTTCCGCCCGACTCCCATCGGTCTCCACTTCGGCGCCGAGCTGTTGGGCGAGGAACTGGTGGCCCCAGCAGGAGCCAAAGAAGGGCCGGCCTTCTTCCAAAACACGCTGGAGGATAGCCTTGAGCGGCTCGGTGAAGGGGTAGGTTTCGGTGGTCGAGTGGGTACCGGCGCCGCCGATCATCACCGCGTCGGCGGTCTCGACGAGGTGCCATTCGACCTCGGGATCGTCCACCACGTTGTGCCAGCTCAGCTGGTCGGTGCGCAGCCGGCAGCGGCGACGGAAGCACTCCAGTTCCTGCGCCGCGGCCGGCCCATGATCGCGCACCTGGAACAGGTGAACACGAATGCTCTCTCTCGGTTTTCCCATGCTCACTCCAGAAGGTCCTTGCCCACGAGAAGGCGGTGGCGGTCAGCTTACTCGACCAGTTCCCCAGCCCTGCGCGTCGCTTCGACAACCGCCTTGATCAGGGTGACCCGCAAACCGCCCTCTTCGAGCGACAGGATACCGTCGATGGTGCAGCCGGCCGGGGTGGTGACCGCATCTTTCAACACCGCCGGGTGCTCCCCCGTCTCAATCACCATCTTCGCCGCTCCGAGGCAGGCTTGCGCCGCTAGTTCCGTGGCCACGGTTCGTGGCAAGCCCACCTTCACCGC
>QIHU01000607.1 GCA_003231035.1 Acidobacteriota bacterium | reverse complement strand
CGAGAAGAGCGGGTTCTCAAGGTGGCCTGCGTCCCCGAGTCGACCCTCGAAGAGTGGATCGTCCCTGCCTACGAGGAGTTCGGGCGCGAGACGATCACCGTACTCTCCAATCCCGGAGAGATTCAGCTGCGCTTCTGGGCCTTGGGCGACGGCGACGTGCGCCAAGCTCGGCTCGACGAGATCGAGGGCCGGCTACGGCAACTAGTCGGAGTAGCCCTCTACGCTCGGGGCGTTGATGCGAGCCTCGAGAAGACGGTCGGCGAACTGCTACGCGCGGCCGGCTGCACGGTGGTGACGGCGGAGTCGTGCACCGGTGGATTGGTGGCCCAACGGCTCACTGCGGTGGAAGGCAGCAGCGACTACTTTCTGGGCGCGGCGGTGACCTATTCCAACGACCTCAAACGGACCCTCCTAGAAGTGCCCGGTGCCTTACTCGCCGAGCATGGCGCGGTGAGCGAGCCGGTGGCCCGGGCGATGGCGAAGGGTGGCCGGCGCTCGCTCGGTGGAGACTTCTGCATCGCCCTGACCGGCATCGCCGGCCCGGGCGGCGGGAGCGAGGAGAAACCGGTGGGCACCGTCCACCTTGCCGTTGCCGGTCCGGGGGATGACGAGGTGACCCACCGCCGGATCTGTTTCCCAGGAGGCCGCGAGGGAGTGCGCCAGCTCGCCAGCCAGGTGGGCTTGGAGATGCTCCGGCGCCTCTTGCTCGATCCACCGCTGTGAGATCTTCTGGTTGACCAACTTTGATGATGAGCGCTGACTCTCAAACCGGCATCGGCCTCTTGGCCATCCTCATCGCCTACCTCCTGGGCGGTATTCCCTTTAGCTATCTGCTCGTCCGGCTGTGGCGCGGCGTTGATCTGCGAACCCGTGGCAGCGGTAACCCGGGGGCCACCAATGCCCTGCGGGTGGGTGGCAAGGCGATTGGCTTGATGACCCTGATTCTCGACATCGGCAAGGGAGTGGCCGCGGTGTCGATCGCGCGCCAACTCGAGGTGGCGCCCCTCTTCCTGGGAGGGGCCGCGGTGGCGGTGGTGGCGGGCCATATTTACTCGGTGTACCTGCGTTGGCGCGGCGGCAAGGGGGTGGCGGCGGCGGCGGGGGCGATGGTGGGGCTGGCGCCGGTGCCGATGCTCTTCTGTTTGGCCACCTTCGCGGTGGTGTTGGCAATAACGCGCTATGTGGCGATCGCCTCGGTGACGGCTACGATACTCTTCGCTCCCTTCGTCTATCTCTGCGGCCGGTTGGGGTGGACCCCTGAGGCGCCGGCCTGGTTGTGGGTATCCGGTGGCCTGATCAGTCTTCTGATCGCCTTTCGCCACCATTCCAACCTAACTCGACTTCGGGCCGGCAGGGAGTTCAAGATCGGAGAGGTGGAGGAGGGCGAGGAAGGAATCGGGGGGAGGAAATCCCGATTGGACGGTGACGGTCAATGACCACACGAGGAGAAGAGGTGAAGAAAATTGGAGTCCTGGGTGCCGGTTCCTTCGGTACCGCGTTGGCCGTCCACCTGGCGGCCGCCGGGAGGCAGGTCATCCTTTGGGCGCGGCGTCCGGAGTTGGCCCAACAGCTAGCGGCCGAGGGGGTCAATACCCGCTATCTCCCCGACGCCCGGTTGCCCGACTCCTTGACTCCCACCGACTCGCTG
The DNA here is from genome assembly GCA_003231035.1 of Acidobacteriota bacterium. Lineage (GTDB taxonomy): Bacteria > Acidobacteriota > Thermoanaerobaculia > Multivoradales > SZUA-115 > SZUA-115. The sequence goes on along the minus strand of QIHU01000607.1, from coordinate 14,290 downwards.
GCGGCGATCGTCGATTGCGACATCATCCTGGTGGCGGTCCCCTCGCACGGCTTTCGCGAGGTGCTGAGCGACTACCTGCGGCTGCATCCGGTCGAGCGGCCGGCGATCGTGGTTTCGTGCACCAAGGGGATCGAGAGCGAGACGCTGGCGCAGATGAGCCAGGTCAGCTTCGAAGAGGGTATCGCCGCGGACCGCGAGGTTCACTTCGCGGTGCTCTCGGGGCCGAGCTTCGCGGTGGAACTGGCCGCCGGGAGTCCGACGGTGGCGGTGATTGCTTCGGAAGAGGCCGACTTGGCGGCCGGCTTGCGCCAGGATCTGTCGACCGACACCCTGCGCCTCTACTCCTCCGACGATGTCACCGGCGTCGAACTCGGGGGGACGGCCAAGAATGTCATCGCCATCGCCGCCGGGGTGATCAGTGGGCTCGAACTGGGCCACAACACCTTGGCGGCTCTGCTCACCCGAGGGTTGCACGAGATCACCCGGCTTGGTATCGCCTGCGGTGGTCAAGCGCGCACCTTCTCGGGGTTGGCGGGGCTGGGCGATCTGGTCCTCACCTGTACCGGAGGGCTGTCGCGCAATCGTCGCATCGGGGTCGAGCTGGCCCGCGGCCGGAGTGTCGCCGAGGTGACCGGGGACACTTCGATGGTCGCCGAGGGGGTCCGCAACTCTTTGGCAATCTCGCGGCTGGCCAAGCAGAAAGGGGTCGAGATGCCGATCACCGAGCAGATGGTCAAGGTGCTCTACGAAGGGCGATCTCCAGCCGAGGCGGTGGAACGGTTGATGACCCGCGAGCTCAAGGCGGAAGCAGAATTGTAGGCCGAAGGCAAGGGAGCGGATAGAGTCGAGATCAACCTAACCTCGGACGGGAATGTCTGAGGGTTTGTGCAAGGGATTTTCAATTTATGGGCCAGCACCAGCTCGTTCTTATTCTTGATTTCGGGAGTCAGTTCACCCAGCTCATCGCCCGTCGACTGCGCGATCTGCGGGTCTTCTGCGAGGTGCATCCGTTCGATCTGCCGCTGGCCGAGATTGAGCGCCTGCAACCGACCGGGATCATCCTCTCGGGCGGGCCGCAAAGCGTCTATTCGCCGCGAGCGCCGGTGGTTGGACCCGAACTGCTGGCCTTGGGTATCCCGACGCTGGGAATCTGCTATGGCATGCAGCTGATGGCCCACCTTCTCGATGGGGGGGTGTCGGCGAGCGCCCAGCGCGAGTACGGCCGGGCCGAGGTCGAAATGGTCGCGGGCGGCGGCGCGCTCTTCGCCGGGCTCGAGGGAGGCCAGACCGTCTGGATGAGCCACGGCGACCTGATCGAGCGCCCGCCAACCGGTTTCGCGGTGACCGCTTCCACCTCGACCGCCCCGGTCGTCGGTTTCGAGGACAGCGCTCGGCGGCTCTACGGTATTCAGTTTCATCCCGAGGTCTCGCACACCGAGCACGGCACCGAGATTCTCGATAATTTTCTGACCCTCTGCGGGGTTGAGAGAGACTGGCGAATGTCGACCTTCGCGGACGAGGTGGTGGAACGCCTCCGGGCTCGGATTGGCGATCAGCGGGTGATCTGCGGGATCTCCGGCGGGGTTGACTCGTCGGTGTTGGCGGCCTTGGTCGAGCGGGCTGTGGGCGAGCAGATGACGGCGATTTTTGTCGACAACGGGGTCTTGCGCAAAGGGGAGGCGGCCCAGGTCGAAGAGAGTCTGCGCCGGGGGCTGCAGCTCAACGTGGTGAGCGTCGACGCCCGTGCACGGTTTCTTGCCGCTCTCGCCGGAGTGAGCGACCCGGAGACCAAGCGCAAAGCGATCGGTAGGGTTTTCATAGAGGTCTTCGAAGAGCAGGCGCGCAAGATCGACGGGGCCCACTTCTTGGCCCAAGGGACCCTCTATCCCGATGTGATCGAATCGGTGTCGCTGAAGGGACCTTCGGCGGTGATCAAGACCCACCACAACGTCGGCGGCTTGCCCCAGCGGCTCGGCTTCGAGCTGGTGGAGCCGTTGCGCTGCCTGTTCAAGGACGAAGTGCGCCAGCTGGGGCGCGAGCTGGGGCTGCCCGAAGAGTTGATCGAGCGCCACCCCTTCCCGGGGCCGGGGCTGGCGGTGCGCATTCTCGGGGAGGTGACGGCGGAGCGGGTCGCCCTTCTCGGCGAGGCGGACGCCATCTTCATCGAAGAGCTGCGCGCTAGCGGTTGGTACACCAAGACCAGCCAAGCCTTCGCCGTCCTCCTCCCGATCCACAGTGTCGGGGTGATGGGGGATGGGCGAACCTACGAGAACGTCGTCGCCCTGCGCTCGGTCGACACCTCGGACTTCATGACCGCCGACTGGAGCCCGTTGCCCCATGCGCTGCTCGGTCGGGTCTCCAGCCGGATCGTCAACGAGGTGACCGGCATCAACCGGGTGGTCTACGACGTGACCAGCAAACCACCGGCGACGATCGAATGGGAATAGGCGGCCAGGTGGGAATAGGAAGCACCGCGGAGCGCTACGAGATGCTCAGTCGCGATGACTGCTGCCTCTGTACCGAGATGGCGGTGGTGCTCGACGAGGTCCTGCCGGCGCTGAAGGTGACCTGGACGCGGGTGGCCATCGATGACCATCCAGGGCTGGTCGAACGGTACAACGATGTGGTGCCGGTCTTGCTGCGCGACGGCAAGCCGGTGGCCAAAACGCGAATCGATCGGCGCCAGCTTGAGCGCATCGTCCGTCGGCGCCGGTAGAGAAGACCGTGCAACCGGTACAGCCCTCGCCGCCTTCGTCCCCTTCGTCCACCCTGCAACCGGTGGAGACCACCCCAGGAGCGTTGATCGTGATCCTAGGGGCGGCGGTGGTCGCGGGGCTGCTCGTGTGGGTGCCCTGGTTGCACATCCTCGCCTACCCCTTCCGGCTGTTGACGACGCTGGCCCACGAGATGAGCCACGGGCTGGCGGCCTTGCTTACCGGCGGAAAGTTCGAGCGTTTCGTGGTCTACGCGGACGGCTCGGGAGTGGCGTTGACGGCGGGCGGATGGCGCTTCGTGGTGATCGCTTCGGGCTACCTGGGGGCGGCGCTCTTCGGAGCCTCCTTGATCTGGCTGGGAGCGATCCGGCGAGCGCGGCGCTGGGCCTTGGGGGTGGTCGGGGCGGTAGCCCTCCTCTTGTCGCTGCGCTACGGGATACCTAGCCTGCTGTCCGGGGATTGGCTGGCCGGTCTGTTGACCGTCGTGAGTGGCCTGGTTTTGGGAAGCTCTTGCGTCGCCTTGGCGCTCAAGGCGAGTCGGCGCTGGGTGCTCTTCGCGGTACACCTGATCGCCTTCCAAGCCGGCTTGACCTCCCTGGCCGATCTCTTGACCCTGATCGGCCTCGCCCAATCCGGGGCCCAGGTGGCCACCGACGCCCGCTCGATGGCGGAGCTGACCCATCTGCCCGCCCTGCTCTGGGCCTTGCTCTGGGCCCTAGCCGCGGTGACTCTGCTGGGCGCGGCTCTGTGGTCGGCGGCTCGGCGCTGGGAGCGGGCCGGGTGAGTGTCACCGTTCAAACCGGTGGCTGGTAGCCTCTGCCGATGGTCGCTACCTGGATCGCCTTTCTGCTCTACGCCGCCGTGGCCATCGGCCTGGGCGCCTGGTCGGCGCGCGCCCGCCGCGGACGGCCGGTGGGGAGCGACGACGAATTCTGGACGGCTGGCCGTAGCCTGGGGGCGGGGTCGGTGGGGCTGTCGATTTCCGCCGGCTTTCTTTCGGTCTCCTGGTCTTGTGTCTACGCCGTGCAACTCTTCTATTGGTATGGCCTCGGGGCGCTCTGGTTGGTCACCGTGCCGTGGCTGCTGGCGCTCGCGGGAATCTACTGGTTGGCGCGGCGTTACAACGCCCTTGCCGAGTTCAGCCAGCCGGAGATGGTGGGTCGCCGCTTCGGCCCGGCGGCGCGCGGCTGGGTGGCGCTGGCCCTGATCTTCGTCTTCCTCGCCTGGGGCGGGGCGGAGATCTACATCGCGGCCAAGTTGCTGGCTCCCTCGATGGAGGTTGGCGTACCGGTGTTGATCCTTTTGATTAGTCTGGTGGTCGCCGCCTATTCGCTTCTCGGCGGTTTTGGTGCCGTGGTCAGTACCGACAAGTTGCAGTACGTCATTGTCGCCTTCTACATCCTCGCCGTGGCGGGGCTGGCCTACAAGGGGCTGAGCACGATGGAGGGCGGGGCCTGGGCGGCCTTGGTCCGCGAGCCACCGGTGGCCGCCAAGACGGGCCGGGGGTGGACCTCTTGGCTGGGGCCCGGAATGGTCACCATCGTGCTGACCCTAGCCGCCTACCTGCCGGGTTGGCTGTTCGAGACCGACCTCTGGCTGCGCGTCCAAGCGGCGCGCGATGGCGGTGCGGCGCGTCGTGGCGTGGTGCTCGCCGGGATCAACGGTTTCCTCTTCGTCGGTCTTTTACCACTCTTCATCGGCGTCGCCGGTTTGGCGCTCTTTCCGGTGGAGAATGGTGTCTTCCCGGCACAGATCGGCTTTGAAGGCGATGAACTCTTCGCTGCCTTGGTGACCCAGTTCGCCCCCGGCTGGCTGGCCGCGGTGGTCGCCGTCGGCCTGGTGGCGGCGGCGATGAGCACCATCGATACCTGCGTCAATGTGGTGGCGCTGAGCGTCGCCTACGATCTGTTGGCGGGGCGTCATCGCCAGGATGGAACGGCGGCTTTCGCGAAGAGCGCCGCGGCCATCCGTAGCGCTCGCGTTTCGCGATGGGCCACTCTCGGCGCGGTCGCTGCCGCCGCCCTCTTCGCCTTCTTCACCGAGTCTCTGTGGGATCTCTTCTACCTCTCCTCCGGGGTTCTGACCACCGCCGTCGCTTTCCCGGTGGCGGCGATTTTCTGGCCGCGAATTCGCCCCCGGGCGGTGGTCTATTCGTCCGCCGCCGGCTTTGCCGGCACGGTGGGCGCCTACTTCATGGAATCGCGCGGCCTGCTGACGGCGGTGGAGCCGGCTTGGTTGGCCGAGACCGGCGTCGGGTTCGTCCTGTGGGGGATGATGGCCGCCCTCGGGGGGGCTCTGGTCGGCTGGATTCGCTCCCCTCCCCCCTCCCGCTTATCGGGGCCAACCCTGTAGGATTCCTCTCCGCGATGACCAGCCAATCCCATCTTCGTTTTTCCGGGCAATACTTCCTGGTCACCGGCTCCACTCGGGGCATCGGCCGGGCGGTGGCTCAATCGCTGTTGGGCGATGGAGCGGTGGTCGGGATCCACGGGCGGGAGATTTCCGGGGTGGAGCAGGCGGCGCGGGAGCTGAGCCAGGAAGGCTCGCCTTCGGCGATCCCGCTGGCCGCGGATCTGGCACAACCGGAGGCGGCGGCCGAGTTGGTGAGAAGCTTTGTTGCCGAGACGGGGCGCATCGACGGTCTGGTCAACAACGCCGGAGGTGGGGAGGCGGCCGCCTTCCGCGCCCTGTCGATCGAGGGCTGGCGGCGGACCTTCGCCATTAATGTCGAGGCGGCGATGGCGGCGTCGCAGGTCGCCTACAAGCGCATGCGCAAGCAGAAGAGCGGTTCCATCGTCAACATCGCCTCGCTGGCCGCGCACGGCCCCGGCAAATGGATGGGGGCCGACTACGCGGCCTCGAAGGCGGCCCTGGTCAGCATGACCAAGAGTCTCGCCCTGGAAGCGGCCCGCTTCGGGATCCGCTGCAACGCCGTCTCGCCAGGATTGGTGGAAACCGACATGACGGCCGCCCTGCCGCAAGAAAATCGCCAAGCGCTGGGGATTCCTCTGGGGCGGCTGGCGGCGCCGGGCGAGATCGCTTCGGTGGTCGCGTTCCTCCTCTCGAGCGAGGCTTCCTATCTGACCGGCCAAGTGCTGCATGCCGACGGCGGCTTGTGGATGGGCGGATGATGGCCGCCCACGAGCCCCAAAGTTTGTGCCGAGTGGCGGTGAGCGGACTCGGCTTGGTGACCCCCATCGGGGTCGACGAGGAGACCGTGTGGGCGAATCTCCTCGCCGGCAGGAGCGGACTGGCCCCGCTGGACGACTTCGATCTGCCGGGCAACGAGGTGCTCAACGGCGGTGCCGTCGATATGGGCCCTTTGGATGCGCTCCAGACCGGCAAGCTGCGCCGCGCCGACCGCACCGTACGGTTCGCCGTCGAGGCCTCCCGCCAGGCGCTGGCCGGTGCCGGCTTGCTCGCCGAGGCGAGCCCCGACGAAGCCTCGTCGATGGGGACGATCTGGGGCTGCGGCTGCGGTCCAGCCGGCACTTTGTATCAATCTCATCGCCGTTTCGCCGCCAAGGGACCGAGCGGGATGCGGCCGAGCACGGTGCCCAATTGCATGGCCAACTCGGTCTCGGCGGTGGTGTCGATCCGGTATCGTTTGGAGGGCACCAACCAGGTGGTCGTCTCCGCCTGCACCTCGGGGAGCAACGCCATCGGCCTCGGTTTCCGAGCCATCCGCCACGGCTATGCCGACCGCGTCCTGGTCGGCGGGGTCGACGCCTTTTTCGATCCGTTTTACTACGGGGTGTGGAACAACCTCGGAGTCTTGTCGACGATCACCCCGGCCGCTCAGGCGGTGCGTCCCTTCGCTGCGGATCGCGCCGGCACGTTGATGGGGGAAGGGGCGGCGGCGCTGGTGCTGGAGTCGATGGAGAGCGCGGAGCGGCGCGGAGTGCGGGTGCGCGGGGAGGTGGTGGGCTACGGCGAGACCTCGGACGCGACCCACCTGACCAGCCCCTCGGTGGACGGCCCGGCACGGGCGATACGCGCTGCCCTGGCTGACGTTGCGACCGAAGAGCGGGTGCGCGGAGAACAGATCGCCTTGATCAACGCCCACGGTACCGCGACCCCGCTCAATGATCTGACCGAGAGCCAGGCGATTCGTAGCGCTCTGGGCGCGGCCGCCGACGGGGCCTTGGTCAGCGCCAACAAGTCCTTCTTTGGCCATACTCTCGGAGCGGGTGGCGCGATAGAGTCGGTGGTCACCCTGCTGAGCCTCGAGGCAGGCATGGCGCCTCCCAACCTCAACCTCGAGCGGCAAGATCCCGCCTGTGAGGTGGCACTGGTGGGCGGTGAGCCGACGCGGCTGGCCGGGGAGTTTGCGATCAAGAATAGTTTTGGTTTTGGCGGCGGCAACGCGGTGCTGGTCTTCCGGCGCCCTGCCGGCGGCTAGGCCGACATTGTGGAGTCAACATTGTGGAGTCAACATTGCGGAGTCAACACTGCGGAGTCAGCACTGTGGAGGGGACGGTATGAACCGGCGGGAAATTCTTGCGCGAGTTGGCGAGGCGGTCGAGGAGTCGTCGGCCGAAGAGATCGATTGGGCCGCGGTGAGCGAGGAGACGACGGTCGAGTCGTTTGGCTTCGATTCGTTGGCGGTCCTCGATTTGATCTTCGATCTGAAGCAGGAGTTTGGGGTGCAGATTCCGGTTGAGGAGATGTTGGCGATGAAGACGACCGGCGATCTGGTCACCTATCTGCAAAACCACGCTAGCTAGAGCGGGGTCGGGTCGTGGTCATGAAGCGGCTGCTGATGCGAGTCGTCGTGCCCGAGGTGGCTTTGGCTTTGATCCGGTTGCTCGATGCCAGTTGGCGCTATCGGGAGACCGACCGCCGTCATCTGGTCGCGGCCCTGGGTTCCGGGAAGCCGGTGATCGGGGCCTTTCTGCATGGTCGAATTTTCCTGCTCCTGCGCCACATGAGTCGGCGGCGCAATGGCCGCTGGCTTTCGATGTGTTCCAAGAGCCTCGACGGGGATGCGATGGCGCGGGTCGAGGAGCGGCTGGGTTTTGAGGTGGTGCGGGGCTCGTCCGGCGGCGGCGGGCTGCAAGCGGTGGTCGACATGATCGACCGGGTGCAGGCTTCGCCGGGGCTGGGAGCCTGTTTGGCGGTCGATGGCTCACGCGGGCCGCGCGGCCGGGTGCAGGGCGGGGTGGTGGCGTTGGCGCGGCGCAGCGGAGGATTGATTCTGCCGGTGACCGCCTCGGCGCGGCCGGCGCACATTTTTCGTCGCGCCTGGGATCGCACCCTCTTGCCGCTGCCCTTTGCCCGGGTCGATGTGGTCTACGGCGAGCCTTTCGAGGTGCCGGCGCGGATGAGGGCGGCGCAGCTCAAGGAATGGTGCGTGGATCTGGAGGACCGGATGGTGGCCCTCCAGGCGCGGGCCGACGAGCTGAGTGGAGCGGGCGACAGCGAGCCGGTCCGCGCGCCTCTTCCTTCAGACTAGATCGGCCCTCAGACTAGCTCGGCTAGACGAGCCACCACTTCGACGAGGTCTTCCGACGTAGTGCGGTGGCCGGTGATACAGGCGCGCACCAGCAGCGGCCCACCGCCGATGCGAATGGGCGACATCCAGGCGATCTGGCGATGGTGGAGTTGGCGGACGAGGCTGGGGATCTCGACCCCGGGACGAGTGAAGCAGACTACTGGCAGCGGTGTGTCGTTGGCGATCCTCCAGCCCGCCGCGGTGAGCAGTCGACGCAGTTCGTCGCCCAGATCGGTCTGGGATTCGATCCGCTCGATGACCCCGGGAAAGCCGACTTCGGCCAGGGTGACAAAGAGCTTGAGGCCGATGAAGCGGCGCGACCACTGCAAGGAGCGCGAGTAGGGATCTTCGGTCGCGCCACCGCCGGGGGCCGGCATGTAGGGGGTGTGCTGGTCAAAAGCGATTTTCACCGCCGTCGGGTGGCGACAGAAGAACATTCCGGCTCCCATCGGCACCGCCAGCCACTTGTGGGCGTCGAAGGTCAGCGAATCGGCCTGGTCGATGGCGGCCAAGTGAGGGCGCAGCTTGGGTGACAGGGCGGCGGCGCCAGCCCAGGCGGCGTCGATGTGCAACCACAAGGGTTGGCGGCGGCAGAAGGCGGCGGTCTCGGCCAGGGGGTCGATGGCGCCGCTGCCGGTGGTCCCGGCGGTCGCCACCACCATCATGGGCGCGAAGCCGGCCCGACGGTCGGCTTCGACCGCCGCTTCGAGGGCGCCCAGCCGCATTCTCCCGCCCGCGTCGACCGGGATGGTGACCACGGCGTCGTCGCCCAACCCGCTGACCCGGGCGGCCTTGTGGAAGGAGTGGTGGCCCTCTTGCGAAAGATAAAACCGTGGCTGGGCCGGCAGCGAGCGCAACCCTTGCTCTCGCCAGCTAGGGAAGGTGTGGGCCAGGGCGGCGAGGAGAGCGGTCAAGTTGGCCTCGGCGCCGCCGCTGGTGAAGTGGCTGGCTGTCGTCTCAGGGTCGAGGCCGAGCCGAGCGGCTAGGGCGCGCAGGGTGAAGCGCTCGATCTCATTGGCGGCCGGGGAGTGCGACCAGGCGGCGAGCTGTGGATTGTAGGCGGCGACCAGGGTGTCGGCGACCACCGAGGCGGTGGTGACGCTGGGGTTGAAGAGGCCGAAATAGCGCGGATGGGTGACCTGCACCTGCCAGCGGTCGAGCATCTTCGTCACCTTGGAGAAAAGGTCGGTGAACGGCATTGGGGTGGCGAGATCGAAACTCTGTTCGAGGTGTCGGCGGATTTCTTTGGCTGGGACCTTGGTGGCCACGGGGCCGGCTTCGATGTGTCGCGCTAGTCTCTCGATGATGGGCTGCAAGTCGCGATATGGCACTGCCTCACCTCCCGGTTGTCGATCCGCGCGGCTGCGAAGTTGAGGGCAGGATACCTGGTATCGGGCGGCTGGGTGAGGGAGGCGTTTGACAGGCTGTGAAAGCACTTCTATCCTGACCACCAGAAGGTCAAGAGATCAGCAGTCAGTGCGTCGCCACGATCACCGAGGAGGAGTCGATGAGGAACGAGAGCGCGGTCGAAGTCGGCTCCCCTGGCCCGAAGTGGGCGAAGGTGCTCGACCACGAGAGCTGCATTGGCTGTCACGCCTGCACCACGGCCTGCAAGTCGGAGAACGAGGTGCCGCTGTCGGTGACCCGGACCTACGTTAAATACGTGGATGTGGGCACCTTCCCACAGGTGCGGCGGGCCTTCCAGGTGACCCGCTGCAACCAGTGTGAGGAGGCGCCCTGCGCCGTCGCCTGCCCGACCGCCGCCATGTACAAGCGCGACGATGGCATCGTCGATTTCGACAAAGATGCCTGTATTGGCTGCAAGGCCTGCATCGCCGCCTGCCCTTACGATGCGATCTTCATCAACCCGGAAGACGGAGCGGCGGAAAAGTGCAACTTTTGCGCGCACCGCATCGACATGGGGCTCGAACCGGCTTGCGTCGTCGTCTGCCCGACGGAGGCGATCGTGGTGGGCGACATGCTGGATCCAGAATCTCGGGTTTCGCAACTGATTCACCGCAATCCGGTGGCGGTTCGTCGGCCCGAGAAGGAGACCCGCCCCAAGGTTTTCTATCGCGGCGCCGACCAGTCGACTCTGGACCCGCTGGCGGCACGCCGACCTGACGGCGGCCTCTTCCTGTGGAGCGAGCAGAAGCAGGGCGGCCACCACGTGGTCTCGGGCCACCCGGATGGCGGTACGTCCTCGGCCGCGGCGTTGCTCTCCTACGACGTGCCCCATACGGCGCCGTGGGATTGGCGGGTGAGTCTGTACACCTTGACCAAGGGCGTCGCCGCCGGTGTCTACTTGCTGGCCGCGCTGCTGGTGGTGACGGGCAAGCTCCCCAGCGACCATCTTCTGTGGCGGTGGGCGGCACCGCTAGTGGCGACCGTCTTTCTCGCCCTCACCGGTGTTTTGCTGCTGTGGGATCTCGAACACCCCGAACGGTTCTACAAGATTTTCACCCGGCCGCAATGGAAGAGCTGGCTGGTGCGTGGCGCGTTCATTATCACTGGATATGGCGCTGTTTTGGGCCTCCATTTGGTGGTCGGTGAGAGTGCTCGACAGTGGTTGACAGCCGCTGGAATTCCGCTGGCGGCGATGACCGCGATCTACACCGCCTACCTCTTTGCCCAAGCCAAGGCCCGCGACCTCTGGCAAAGCCCATTGTTGCCGCCGCAGCTGCTGGTGCACGCCCTGATGGCGGGTTCGGCCGCCTTGCTCGCGGTCGATTTCTTCCAAGGGGGTGAGTACCAGAGTCTCCTCGCGTGGCTGCTCGGCGCCTCCTGCTTGCTTCATCTCGGTTTGCTGTTGGGCGAGGCGACCTTGCCGCATGTGACCGCGCATGCACGGCTAGCGGCCCACGAGATGATCCGCGGCCGTTTTAAGTCGTTCTTTTGGGCTGGCGTGGTGCTGGTCGCCGCCGCCGTGGCCGCACCGTGGATCGGCGTGGCCGCGGCACCCTTGGCGCTGGTCGGCCTCTTTGCCGCCGAGCATGCTTTTGTGCAAGCGGGCCAAGCGGTACCGCTGAGTTGAGCCTGTTGAGTTGAGAGGAAGCTGATGAGTGTCAAGGATCTGAACCGCCGAGTTAGCGCCGCCCGGGCTGAAACCGAGGCCCGTGGCGAGACCTTCTACCCCGGGGCGAGCCGGGTTCATCTAGCGGCCTATCCGCCCAAGGAGCGCTGGGACGATTGGGTCGAGCTCGATTCCAAGGCCTGGCCCAAGCGGGTCGAGCGGCGCTACATGCTGGTGCCGACCACCTGTTTCAACTGCGAGTCGGCCTGCGGCCTGTTGGCCTACATCGACCGCGACACCATGCAGGTGCGCAAGTTCGAGGGCAATCCCGAACACCCCGGCTCGCGCGGCCGCAACTGTGCCAAAGGGCCGGCCACGCTAAACCAGGTGACCGACCCCGACCGCATCCTCTATCCGCTGCGCCGGACCGGCGCTCGGGGTGAGGGCAAGTGGGAGCGCATCAGCTGGGACGAGGCCCTCGACACCCTGGCTGAGCGGATCCGTCGGGCGATCGACGAGAAACGCCACAACGAGGTGATGTACCACGTCGGCCGCCCCGGCGAGGACGGCTTCACCGAGCGCATCCTCGCCTCCTGGGGGGTCGATGGCCACAACTCGCACACCAACATCTGCTCCTCCGCCGCTCGCGCCGGCTATCAGTTCTGGTGCGGCATCGACCGGCCGAGCCCCGATCATGCCAACGCCAAGGTGATGCTGCTGATCAGCTCGCACCTCGAAGCCGGCCACTACTTCAATCCCCACGCGCAACGGGTGATGGAGGGTAAGAAAAACGGCGCCAAGCTGATTGTCTTCGACACCCGCTTGTCCAACACCGCCACCCACGCAGACTACTGGTTCGCCTCGCAGCCGGGATCGGAGGCGGCGGTGATGTTGGCGATTGCCAGCTACCTGATCAAGAACCGTCTCTACAATCGCGACTTCGTGCGTCGGTGGTGGAACTGGGAAGAGTATCTGGAGGCCGAGCATCCCAGCCTCGAAGCCACCTTCGAGAACTTCGAGCTGGTGCTCGATGCGCAGTACGAGGGCTATACCTTCGCCTTCGCGGCCGCTGAGTCGGGGCTGGATGCGGCGCAGCTCGAAGAGGTCGCCAAGCTGGTGGCGGGGGCGGGCAGTCGTCTGTCGACCCACAACTGGCGCAGCGCCTCCTCCGGCAACCTCGGCGGTTGGCAGGTGGCGCGATGTCTGTTCATGCTCAGCGCGCTGACCGGCTCGGTGGCGACCGAAGGCGGCACTTTTCCCAATGCCTGGAACAAGTTCGTTCCGCGGCCGATGCGCTTACCCAAACACCCCGATGTTTGGAACGAGTTGACCTGGCCCCTGGAGTACCCGCTGGCCCAAAATGAGGTCTCTTTCCTGCTGCCCCATCTGGTCAAGCAGGGCCGGGGCAAGATCGACACTTACTTCAGTCGCGTCTACAACCCAGTGTGGACCAACCCGGACGGTTTTTCTTGGTTGGAGATGTTGAATGACGAGGAGAAGGTTGGCTTGCACGTCGCCCTGACCCCTACCTGGAACGAGACCGCCTATTTTGCCGATCTGGTGCTGCCCATGGGCCACTCGTCCGAACGCCACGATCTGCATTCCTACGAAACGCATGACGCGCAGTGGATTGGTTTTCGCCAACCGGTCCTGCGCGCCGCCCGCGAGCGGCTGGGGGAAGAACTCACTGACAGCCGGGAGGTTAATCCCGGCGAGGTGTGGGAGGAGAACGAGTTTTGGCTGGAACTCTCCTGGAGGCTCGATGAGGACGGCTCGCGGGGCATTCGTGCCTTCGTCGAGTCGGCCCAGAATCCCGGCGAACGGTTGTCGGTGGACGAATACTATGGCTGGATTTTTGAGAACTCCGTCCCTGGATTGCCCGAGAAGGCCCAGGCCGAGGGGGAAACGCCGCTGTCCTACATGCGTCGCTATGGCGTCTTCGAGGTCGCACGGGGCATCGGCGCGGTCTACGAGCGGGAAGTCGACGCGAGCGAGTTGGACGATGTCGGCGAGGGTGCGTATGGCCGGATCTACACCCGTGCCGCCAAGCCGGCCTCGCCCAACGTCGTTCCCACCGGTGCCCCCGACCCGGACGCCGAGGGCCGGCGCGCGGTCGGTGTCAAGGTGGATGGCAAGATCCTGGCCGGGTTTCCCACCCCCTCGGGCAAACTGGAGTTCTTCTCGTCCACGCTGGTCGATTGGGGTTGGCCCGAGTACGCGTTGCCGGTGTACATCAAGAGTCACGTCCATCCCGATGAGCTGGGGGAAGATGGAATGGTGCTGATCTCGACTTTCCGCATTCCGGTACAGATCCACACCCGTAGCGCCAACGCCAAGTGGTTGGACGAGATTGCCCACACGAACCCGCTGTGGTTGCACCCGAGCGACGCCGCAAGGCTAGGGGTGGCGAAGACCGGCGACCTGGTGCGGGTAGAGACAAAGATTGGCCATTTCGTGGTCAAGGCCTGGATTACGGAGGGCATTAAGCCGGGGGTCGTCGCTTGTAGCCACCACATGGGCCGTTGGCGGCCGCAGGGAGGTGACAGTCACCAGAGTGGCCAACGGCAGGCGATGGCCACGGTGGGGCTGGATCACCAGGAGAATCGGTGGTCACTGGATCGCAAGCAGGGGACTGGCCCTTACGAGTCGACGGATCCAGACACGTCGAGAATTTGGTGGACGGACGTCGGAGTCCACCAGAACCTGACGTTCACGGTCCACCCGGATCCGATCTCGGGAATGCATTGCTGGCACCAGGCGGTGCGGGTAAGGCCGGCCGAAGCTAGCGACCGCTACGGTGACATTAGGGTAGACACGGAGGCGGCACACCGGTCTTATGTGGAGTGGCTAGCTAAGACCCGCCCTGCCGACAGGTTTTCGCCCGACGGGACACGGCGCCCACGGTGGCTGATGCGCCCGCTGAAGCCATCTCAAGAGGCCTCAAGGCTAACGACAAGCCCTAGGAAATAAATAGGAGCCAGTCACCTCGGGAAGCCTTGGGTGCGGTTGAGTTCCTTCGGTCGCTCACGGGGCCAATTCATGGCTAGAACTGGTTGATTTCCGTCTCGA
>QIHU01000561.1 GCA_003231035.1 Acidobacteriota bacterium | reverse complement strand
GGCGCGGCCGGGGTCGTCACCCCGCTAGACGGCCACAGCGAAAACCACCGGCCGGATCACCGTCGCGACCAGAACCGCGCCGTACCGCAGCCAAGCCGGCAACCGGCGGCACAAGCGCCGCCGTCGTAGTTTCACTGCCCACTAGCAACGCAATCCCTGGCGCCACAAGTAGGACAAATGAACCAGGGAGCCAGCTTAGTGATCGACAAGCACTGGACTTTCCAGCTCCTTACGAGCTTAGACTCTCTACCTTCACCCACCGAGCAGCTGCACTCGCCATTCCGCGGTCGGCGGTCAACAGCGTAGCACCCAGTGCCTCGGCAAGCGCGACATAGGCGGCATCGTAGGCGGTTAAGTTGTGCCGTAGCTGCCAGATGCGCTGCAGGAAAGGACCATGGACGTAGCGCTCAGCGTTGAGCCCAACTAGATATTCCAAGGCCTGACGGCCCCGGTCTGGCTCAATCTGACCCAGCGCGGTGTAGCGCCGAACTACTTGCGCTACCTCCAGATCTAGCACCGCAGGCACATGAAGGGTGAGCCAATCATCCGAGATCCGTTCTCGAACTTCTTTACCCAGAGGAGTCCCAAACAACAACTCCACCACCACCGAGGCGTCCAGGACGATCAACGCAGGTCGCGCTCTCGACGAATCAGTTCGGCTGGTGAAGGATCGAGTTCCACCGGCGGCAGCCGTTCCAACTGCCGCATAAGCTCAGCCCGAGTGGGCCTCTGCAAGGTGTGCTGCAACTCCTTGAGCATGAATTCCGACATCGACATCCCAGCCAGCGCGGCCCGCGCTTTGAGTTGCCGATGGGTCTCCTCGGGTACGTTGCGGATCTGAACCATCGTCGACATGCAATCACCATAGTTCCATGCGGATCGCATGTCAACGGGTTCAACTCAGTCAGGCAGGTGGTGCACAGGCGAATGGCCCCACCGTTGTCCTTCTCATGAACTACTTGGAACCAGTGACTAGAAAATGGGGTGGCACCTCGATAGCAGCACCACCCGACTCCGTGGCACGACCTGGTACCGGCATGGACTCTGGCCGGCTCGATACTGGCGTTTGTGGTCGAACCCAATCCTGAACCAAAGAAGGGCTCGACGCCCACGGGTGTGCAGGGGCAAAGACACTCCGTTGGTGACTCCCTTCATGGCAGAAGACCCAATCTGCTGCCCCTCGAGCAGCGAGACACCTACCGTGTTGGCCGGAAGCCCCGACCAGCAGAAAGGGGAGACGAATGCACCACTCCATGCCCAAAAAGCGATCTCGCTGGCCGGGCCTCCAACTGGCGGCGGCCATCGGGCTTCTTAGCCTGACTGCCCTCGCCGTCCACGCTGGTGACGACAGCCGGCAAGGTGCCGAGGCGATCGTCCAGCCTGGCGCCATCTTGCCCGCACCCGCCATACCCCAACCTTGGCCCCCGGTGCTTCAAGTGTTCAGCGACGATTTTGAGTCCGGCAACACCTACGCCAGTTACACCGCGCTCGGCGGCGCGAGTATCAACATTGCCAACGGCCAGCTCACGGTCTCGATACCCGACGGGGCGCCGCCGGGCACCGCCGGCCTGCGCATGCGCTTCCCGCGCGGCGGAAAAGACGTGCGCTGCACCGAGTTCAACGGCATCAACATGCCGGACGTCGGCGATGGCGAAGTGAGCTGGAAGCTCTTCGGCTACGACAACAACGGCAACGAGATCGAACTCGCCGAGTTCATCTGGACCGAGGAAGACCCGCTGGGCGAGCAGGCCCACGAGCTCCGGGTGATCAAGAAAAAAAGTGACGGTTCGATCAAAGGCGTGAAGATCAACGGCGCCGCCGGCAAGAAGCACGGCGACATCGACAAGATTCGTTGGGACACCAAGTTGTTCTCATCGCAAGTCCAGGCTGAGATCACTTTCAAAGACGGCACCAGCGCCTCTTCGGACTGGGTCGATCCGCCTCCCGCCGGCTTCGCCGGCTTCGATCTGACCGCCACCTTCACCGGCCTGGGTGAAGATGCCGGAGAGATTTCGATGGAAGGCACCGGCGGTACCGAAGTGCACACCGACGAGTACCAACCCTACGAGCCGATCCGCATCTCCCTGTTCTCCGAGCTCCGCCTCACCGCGCTGTTCCCCCACTGGCTAGTGCAGACCCGCAACGCCGACGACATCGTGGTTGCCACCGTCGAGCAGGTTGGCCGGCGCGTCAATGTCAGCAGTCCGCTCGACCCCAGGCCGCGCATCGCGGTGCGCTACTTCGTGGACGAGTCGTTGATGGGCACCGCGCCCAGCAACCGATTCACCGTCTATCACGCCCTCGACAAGCCGGAGGAAGCGTCGCGCTTCCGGCCTGGATCGAAGTTGATCCTCTACCTCCTGCGCGGTGAACCGCGCCCCGGCGCGAGCACACCCCTCTGGTATTGGGACATCGACCGCCCCTCCGGTGTCATTCCCTTCACCGAGCAGAACCGCCGAGCCGTGGTCTCGCGGATTCGCGTGATTCAAGGAGACTCAGGAGAATGAAATTTTCCAAACAGATCCTACCCTTTGCCGGAGCACTGCTACTCAGCGTTCTCCTCTCGGTCAATCCGGCCTCGGCCACCATCGTGGTCGACGGAGATCCCGCCTTTCAAGAAGCCGTCGAAGACTGTCTGAACAAGATCTCGCAGTCGGGCGGCGCGGCCGGCGACAACTTGGACAACCTCATGAGTTCGGGCAACACTCATTCCATCTCGCAGGGCGCGGGTAACTCGAACACGGCGTCAAACGGCGCCAATGCCAGCAACGGCACCGGCACTGGATCGAGTACCAAGTGGAGTCCGACGAAGACAGGCAAGTACAATAACGACACCACCGAACGCGACCCGTGCGCCTCCCTCGCGCACGAGTTGTCGCATGCAGCGGACGCCGACGCCGGAACTCGAGATCCATCTCCAGGCCATAATGGAATCAAGAAGAACGAGATCAAGGCCAGCGGAGTTGAGAACGAATACCGCGCGAATCAGACCCCCCCGTTGCCGAAGCGCAACAAGTACTGCGGCTCTAGTCTGCCTTGAGAAACAGGAGATCATGAACATGAACATCAACACAGCGAAATCGATCCGAGTTCTCCTTGCGCTGGCGCTCACCGTCTGCTGGGTTAGTCTCGGCCCCCCGACACTTGCGCAGAACGACGAGGATGCCAGGGCAGGCCGCGCAACTTCGATCATCGTCAACCCCAGTCCCGGCACGCCCGTGATTTCCCCAATCCAACCCACGGCCTTTTTCAAGGTAGACCTGTCGGCGGCAGCCTCTCAACCCAGCTACTATTCGGGCGAACCGATCGTTCTCGATCTCACGCTGACCAACCGCTCCGGCTCCGCGGTCGGGCTCAGCGGCATGATTCTGGGTAACATCGTCTTGACCTCGATCCAGCGCGACGGAACTCGTGTCCTGACTGTGGTGTCCGAGAGTAGTTTTGGCGATGGCTTCGGGCCTGAACTCGACACCTCCCTGGTGAAAGTGCCGAAAAACGGAACTCTCAACACCGAGTGGCGCAGCAGTCACCACGACGATTTATTTGGCGATGCTCTACTGACTAGTCAGTACACAGCAAATGAATCGACAGGCGCCTCTCTCTTCCACTCGCTTGCTCAAGCTGGCACCTACACGCTCACCTTTCACTACAAATACAAAGGGCCAACTTCCTCGTTCTCCGGTACTGTCTTCAAGGGCAAGACCAACTCAGTGACGGTGACTTTCACCGTGATGTGAGCACCGAGCAGGGTCTCCAATCGGGCCGGCACCTCGCCGGCCTTTTTTTTGCCGCCTCAATCCACCACCGTTCTTCCTCGCTGAGCCGCTCAACGCCCTTGGCGGTTTGGTCGAATCGACTCACCGTCCATCGTTGCCGCTCTTGACGTTGGGAGATCAGGGCCTCCAAGCGACTCAGCTCGGCAGGCCGTTCCTCCGCCAAGTTGTGCTGCTCGCCAGGGTCCGCGGTGAGATCGAAGAGCCAACGCTCGCCCTTCTTTCGGCTCCAAACCGCTTTCCACCGTCCCGCGATTACAACGTCGAAGTTGGAGCCCGAGAAAACCGGCCGGTCCGCGCGTCGGCGTAGGAGGTTGGCGCCCGGTAGTCCCGTGGTGTCCATCCCAAGCTCGTGCAACAGGGTAGGCACTAGATCCAGGGAACTGGTCGGCGTGGTGACCCTCTCTCCGGCCCGCACGCCACTGGGCCATTTGATCAGCAACGGAACGCGGAGTTCCTCTTGCCAGTGGTGACCATGCAGGAGCTGCCCATGTTCGAAGAAGGACTCACCGTGGTCGGAGGTCAGGACGATCAGCATGTTGTCGAACAGCCCACGCTTCTCGAGGCCGGCGAAGAGGGTCGCGAGCTGGTCATCCAAGTGATCGATGCCCCGTTGATAGAGGTAGCGCAGAATCTCCTCTTCGCCCGGCAGCGGGGCCACCGTCCCCCGGTTGATCTCTTGGAGAAGCGCGGACGAGCAATGGCCCTCGCGGCAACCATACCTCTCCGCCAACCCAAAACGCTCCGCGACATGGCCAGGACGCACATCGGGCCCCTCGTAGGGGAGGGACCGATAGTCGGAATGGGGCTCGAAGGTGTGCAGAAAGTAGAAGAAGGGCCGATCGCGATGCTCGTCCACCCAGTTGAGGGTCTGGCGCACTCTCTGGGGCAGTGTCCAGAGAACGGATCGGTATGAGTCGAAGCCGCGGTCAAAACCAAACTGAGAGCCGAGCCAGTAGCAGTCGAAGGTCAAGCCCGCGGTAGCAAATCCCTCCGCCTTGAACCGTTCGGCCAAGGTGGGAACCGAGCCATGGATGGCGGTCCTACCATTGATGGCTCCATGCACCGGAGGCGGTTGGCCGGTGAGCATCGTCGCGTGCGATGGCAGCGTCCAAGCCGCCGCGGAATAGTGCGGTTGGAAGATCTGGGCCTTGCCGGCGAAGGCGTCCAAAGCCGGTGTCCGGTGGCTGCCGCCGAGCACCGACAGCGCATCCTCGCGCAGGGTATCGACCGAGATCAAGAGCACCTGGGGCGCGGCGCCCTGGTGGAATACAGGCTGCTCCTCGTTCTTCCGCCGACCCTCTTGTCGACCCGCCAGGGCTTCCAAATGCTCCACGTAGAGATCCTGGAGGTAGAGCGTTCGCCCCGCCGGCAAGGTGGCGGTTAGGCGCAGAGTCACCTCGCGATCAGCCAGCCCCGCGAGGTCCACCCGGTGTCGTTGCCAGCGCGAAAATAGGGGCACTGGAAGGACGGCCTCCACGCCAAGCCCTGGCTGCGCATCAGGCCGCGAGGGCGGTGGGCCTTCGACCACGGTCACTCGCAGGGTGCCCGTTCCAGGCGCCGCGTGGGGAGGGCGGTTGGCGCAGGTCGAAAGGACCAGCTTCCCCAGCTCTCCAAGGTGGCCGGTGACGTAGAGTTCCTCGCCATCGCGAATCGGTTGCGCGAAGCGATTCTCATCGGCACAGCTGTATTCGTCCGCCGGCTCCGCTTCCCCCATCGTCGAGCGCAGAACGTCCACGGTCACCAAATCGATGAAGCGCACGCGGCGCGCCGGCTCCGCTTCACAGGAGACCAGCAGCGCGGTGAGCGCCATCCCCGCCACGACCTTGCCCCACCGCGAGCACGGCGGGGGCGCGCAGTGGGATCGAGCTGCTACCATGCGTGCGATGAGCGTCCTTTGGCGGCTACTTCGCTACGTGCGCCCGCACCTTCCGACCATGCTTCTGGGCGGGTTGCTCCTGGCGAGCGCCGGTCTACTCGCTTCCTTGGTGGTGAGTACGATGAAACCGCTGGTGGATGACGTGCTCTTGCCGCAAAAGGGGAATGTGGAAGATCCAGCCGATAGGGAAAGAGATCTGCCTGCGATCTTCGACATCGACCGCTGGTTGCCACGGATCGAGTTGACCGAAGAGGTGCGTGAAAAAGCCTATATTTTCGTCCCACTGGTGATGATTCTCGCCTTCTTCCTGCGCGCGTTGTTGCTCTACTTTGGCACCTATTGGGTGACTGCCGGCGGCATCAAGGTTATCCGCGACCTGCGAGCCGAACTCTACGCCAAAGTGCTGGATCAATCCGCCCCCTTCTTCCGCGACCATCCTAGCGGATCCATCTTGTCGCGCCTGCTGAGCGACGTGCAACGTTTGCAGCAGGTGACGACAACCACCCTAGCCAACGCCGTGCGCGTAGCGCCGATGGTTCCCATCCTGCTGATCCTGATCTTGATCTTCGATTGGCGAATGTCGCTCTTCGCGCTGGTCGTCTTGCCGGTGATGGTGTACCCCACTTTGCGGTTGGGCAAACGGCTGCGGCGCGCCTCCAGACGTTCGCAAGAGGCGCTCGGCGAGGTCGCCAACCTGACCGGTGAGGCGGTGAGCGGGATCAAGGTGGTGCAGAGCTTCACCATGGAAGAGTTTGAGAAACGGCAGTTCGCGGGCGCACTCGGCCGCTTGCTCAGGATCGATCTCAAGGCGGCGCGGGCCGCCGCGCTGGCTCCAGCGGTGGTCGAATTCGTGGGCGTGGTGGCGGCGGCGGCGCTCTTCTTCCTGGCCGGCCGTGCCATTGCCCGCGACGACCTGGCTGTCGGCGATTTCGTCGTCGTTCTGACCGGCCTCGGCCTCCTCTTTGCCGCCATTCGGAGATTGACGCGGTGCAACGTCGAAGCGCAAACCGCCCTCGCGGCGGCACAGCGGGTCTTCGAGATTCTCGACCTAGAACCGGAGGTCCGCGATGCCGACCATGCGGTGGAGCTGCTACCGGTGACCGGGGAGCTGCGTTTCAGCGGGGTGGATTTCGCCTACGAAGACGGAGAACCGGTTCTCAGTGGCATCGATCTCACCCTGGCCAAGGGAGAAATGGTGGCCCTGGTCGGCCCTTCCGGGGCCGGCAAGACCACCTTGATCAATCTGATCCCCCGCTTCATCGATCCAACGGCCGGAGCGGTGACCCTGGATGGCCACGACCTACGCCAGGTGAAACTGACCTCGCTACGCAATCAGATCGGCCTGGTGACCCAGGAGACGATCCTTTTCGACGGATCGGTACGCAGCAACATCGCCTATGGGGACAGCGAGATCCCCTTGGAACGGATCGTCGCCGCCGCTCAAGCCGCCAATGCGCACGAGTTCATCGAAAAGATGGCGCAGGGGTACGACACCCCGCTGGGCGAGCAGGGAACGCGCCTTTCGATGGGCCAGCGCCAGCGTCTCTCGATCGCCCGAGCCCTGCTCAAAGATCCACCGATCCTGATTCTCGACGAGGCCACCTCGGCCCTCGACTCCGAGTCGGAGCGGCTAGTTCAGCAGGCCCTCGATCATCTGCTCGAAGGGCGAACCAGCATCGTCATCGCCCACCGGTTGTCCACCGTTCGGCGCGCCGACCGCATCGTCAGCATGCAAGCCGGTACCATCGTCGAAGAGGGTACCCACCGAGAACTACTGGCCGCCGGGGGCCTCTACGCCCACCTCTACGAGCTGCAATTCGACGACCAAGAGAAGGCGCCCTCCCTAGTCTCCTAGGTCCGGTCGCTTGTGTCGTTTGGCCGGCTCCCCACCGGGCCAGCGCAGGCTCAGGTAGGCCCGTTTGAGTCCATGCGCCCAGCGCTCGGGCAAGGTGCGCCGCTGGTAGCGAGCGTCTTCAATTGAGATCGGAAGCCCCGTGCGGTGGTACTTGAGCTTGACCCAGGCGTTGTAGTCGAACTGACACAAGAGTCGAAAAAGAAAGCGATTGATCGGCGCAAAGCCTCGTTCTTCAACGATCGCCGCGCCAAAGTCGATCACCGTGGGGCTCTGGCCGTCGACCACCAGGAGGTTGTCTTTCTTCTTCAGATCTCCGTGCGCCACCCCACACTGGTGCATCCGCTCGAGTAGGGCCTTGAGCTGAGCGAAGAACTCCTCGCGATCCGCCAACTCAGCGTGACGGAAGGGCACCCCCTCGATCAACTCCAGAACCAGATACCGCCCACCGACCAGCCCCCGGCACTCGGGAACTCCGGGGAAGCCCTCTAGCCGACAATAGACACGGTATTCGCGCCGCAGCATCGCGCGCCGCGCCCAGAGCAGCGGCCCCCAGCCCATCGCCGCCTTGACCACCCAGCGGCGCCCCTTGCGCTCGACCACGTAGACTTCGCCCTGATAGCCCTCGGCGAGGCGATTTTCCGGTCGCCGAAGAGCCCCGTCGAGAAAAGCCTCCAACTCCCGGCCGTGGCCATCCCCGGCGTCGGCCGACCCTGTCATCCCCACCAGCCGGAACGACGCCAGAGGACAAACAGGCAGCCGATCAAGAACAGGGCGATCAGTGGCTCGCCATTGAGGCGCAGGCTGTAGGCGAACGACCAGCCGCCTTTCTCACCGTCAGGATAGGGGCTGAGACGGGGAATGAGGGCCCGGGTCACCGCCCGCCAGCGCTCCCACGACTCGCCAAATAGGCCGTGCAATTTGGCGTCCTCCATGCGGATCGTCGGCGGGTAGTAGAGCCACCAGAAGAGGACCATCACCAGCCAGCTCCACCACAGACCACAGGCGAGACAAAAACCAACCGAGATCAGGAAATTGCCCACGTAGAGCGGGTGACGAACGAAGGCATAGGGACCGCCGGTGGCCAACACTTTGTCTTTCTTGACGTACCCGGAAGCCCACAGACGAACCCAGATCCCAACTATGACTAGACCCACCCCCACCGCCAGCGCGCCGTCGAGCGGCTTCCCGAAGATGGTGAACACGATCACCAAGAGAATCCCGAGGAGTTGCCGGTGGCGATCCGGCCGATAGCGAATATCGTGCAGTAGCCGGGAAATCCCGCCCTCGGGGCGCGGCGGAGCGACGGAAGCCATAGGGATCTCCTTACAAGGGTACGAATGGGAGGCGGCACGGCCGCGATCGGCCGGCAAGCCTAACAAAAAGTCTAGGTTCCCGCTCAGGACACGAGGGGGGCCGGCCCCGTACAGTATGCTCTGCCGGTTCTTTTTTGGAGGTGCCCTTGGTGGTTTCTCGTCTGGCGGTGCAGAAACTCGCTCTCGCTGTCGCTCTCGCTTGGCTGCTGTGGGGAGCGGGGCTTGAGGCGTTTCGATCTTTCGATCGATCGTGGTGGCATTCGCCCGAGGAGGTCACCCCAGGGATGTGGCGCTTCTCCACCCCGCCCCCCGAACGGCTGCTCTATTGCACCCAAGTCACCGCGCAGCGGATTCCCGCCGGAAGTCGAGTGGCCTTTTCGTCCCCAGAGGGACCCGGCAACGCCGCCCTGCATCGCTTTTGGTGGGCACGCTATTGGATGCCCCAGTACACGCTGATCCCCGTCAACCTGTCCGCGCTGAAGGAGAACCAGCCACGCACGGATTATCTGATCACCTACGGTCAGCGCTTTGACCATCCCGCCTTCGAACTCCTCCTCGAAGACTGGTACGGAGCGCTCTACCGTCGTAGAGCACAGCCATGACCGAGCGTCTCATCGGTCTCGCCCTCGGCGGCATCACCCTCTTGATCGCGGCCGCGGTCTGCTGGTTGCTGGGCAGACGACTGCGGCCCTGGTTGTCCACCGCCGGTCTCGAAGGCGGTTTTCTGATGGCGATCGAACTCATCGCCGGGGTCAGCATCCTGCATATTCTGCTCAGCGCGCTCGATCTAGTCAGGGTGCCGTGGCGACCGCTTCCGTTGCTGATGGCGATTGTCGTGATCGAACGGGCGACGAACTACTGGGCTCGGCGGAGCAAGAGGTTCTCCACGCCGCTAGTAACCCGCGACCGGTGGGGGTGGGGAGACTCTCTCGCCTTGGTGGCTTTGGCGGTTTTTGGCCTCTGGGCGCTACTCGGCTGGGCGGTCAGTCCCGACTACATTTATCACTGGGGGGTCAAAGGGCAACGGTTTTTTCTCGCCGAGGGAATCGATGTCGACTTCCTGACCCTGCGCTGGAGCTACTTCGCTCATCCCGGCTACCCCAACCTGCTACCCGGCTTATTCGCCGCCACCGCCACCCTCGGCGGAGCTTTTCGCGAACCCGCCATGTTCGGCTGGTCGGCACTCTTCGCCGCCCTCTTCTGGCCCATCGGCCGCCAGATCCTGGGCGAGTGCGGGGTGGGCACCTTCACCCGTCAGTCCACCCTGGCGGCGCTCGCCCTGGTGACAGCGATGTTCGGTATCGGCTACCTGATGAGCGGCGGGCCGGACACCTTGATCGCCCTGGTCCCACTGGCCGCCTGGCCGGCGATGCTCAGGGTCCAGAGGCCGCTCGCCGGAGAGGCGGAGATGGGTGGCCCGAACCCGACCGACGCGGACCTCCGCGCCACCGACCTTCACATCGGCTTCGTCGCCACCCTCAGCGCCAGTAGCAAGATGGAAGGAATCCCCTTGGCGGCGCTGGTGGTCGGAATCTACCTCGTGCTGCGCTGGCGCCAGGGGCGGGGTGCGAGGCGAGGTGCTCGCCGGCAGCTGAGCTCACTCTTGGGTGCGGTCGCTCGGTCGAGTCTGCTACCGCTGGCCACGGTCTCCATGTGGATCGCCCGCGGACAGCTCTCTGGACTCTTCGTCGAGCAACCCCGAAGCGGCTTCCACCTCGACCGCTTACCCGTCATGCTCAGCAGCATGGTGGAGGCGGCAAGCGTCTCCGAATGGCATGGCGTGGCCTGGATTTTGCTGCTCTTGCCCGTGCTACTGCTGCCGCGCTTCACGCGACCGGTGGCAACTCTCTGCATGTTGCAACTGGCCTTCTACGCCACCGTTTATCTCACCGCGGCGGCGCCAGACCTCGCGGCAACTCGCTTCTATGTTCTGACCAGCTTCTCGCGGCTCCTCTTTCATCTGGTGCCCACGACATTGGTCGCCAGTGCCATCGCCCTCGATTGCTGGGTCCGGGCCACCAAGGCCACGGACCCAGCCACCGAGTAGGAGTTGCTACGGGCTAAAGGCGGTGGTATCGCCCATGCCGCGGATCTCCCCGGGAGGATTCCGGTAGGTGCGCTCCGCGCCGGTCTGAGTATCGCGCACTCGAATCGTGTACTCCACGTTCGAAAGAGCACCGTAGAAGAACCAGAAGTTTCCGTTGATCGCCCGGCCATCCAGTGCTTTGACCACCAGCTCGATGTTCTCCTGATTGAAGAACCAGAAAAAGCCGCTCTTGTCACTCTCCGGTACCGCGGTGCCAACACCGGTCGTTCCACCGGCATGCTGGTTGATCCAATCCACCTCAACTTCGAAACGCTCTAGCAAGCAGAGACGGGTCGCGGTGGAAGTACACAGACTGACCACGCCATCCAAGCCGGCGCCCTCCACCTGGGCTGGTAAAGAGATCGCCCGCCGCGACTTTACCGGTTCAGACTTAAAGAGAGCCGATGGGCCCTGCGCCGACGGAACCTGCGCGAGCGTCGCGGTCGCCGACAGGGCGGTGGTGTCTCCAACCCCATTGATGTTGAAAGGGGCGTTGCGGTAGACCGTCACTTCGCCCGTGGTGGTCTGCGTCACCCGGACCCAATACTCAACATCGGACAAGGCACCGTAGAAGAACCATAGGAAGCCGTTGACCGGACGACCGTCGAGCGACTTGACCACCAGCTCGATGTTCTCAGAGTTGAAGAACCAGAAAAAGCCGCTCTTGTTGTTGCCAACGATCGCATGGCCGATCCCGAACTGATCATTGCGCTGGTTGTGCCAGTTGACCTGCACCCGCACCAGGCCACCTTGCAAGCAGAGGGTGGAGTCATCCACCACGCACGGGCCGACGATGCCTCGGGTCTGCGTGGTGAGATCATCCGAGTAGGTCGACGTATTGATCGGGCCGATCGCTCGCACCCGGAAGCTGTACGGCGAGGCAGCCTCCAAACCGGTCGCGGTAAACGAGGTCACGTCGGCCGCGACGGTAGCCAGGAACTGGTAGTCGTCAAACTGCTGGATTTCAATATCAAAAGCTAGCTCGTTGGAGCTATTGTCCTGCCAAGTCAGCTGGATAGTGCTGGTCGAAGTTGCGCCTTGGGTCAGCTCGCTGGGCGGCACGACAAAACCGGGCGGTGGGTCGGTGGTCGCGCTCGCGATGTTCGAGTTGGCCGAAGCACCCGAGTTATTCGCCGCCCTGACGCGAAATTCGTAGGTCGTCAGCGGCTCTAGACCACTCGCCGTAAACTGAGTGCCTCCGCTACCTGGACCGCCGATTTGCTCAAAGGTACCGCCTAGTGGGCGCTGCTCGATACGAAAGCTCGTCTCGTTGGTCGAGTTGTCGTTCCAAGTCAAAAAGATCTCTGAGGACGACACTGCGACCGCGGCCAGGTTGGACGGTGGCACGGGCAGGTTGGAGAGCGGCCCCGAACCGTAGATCGTGTTGATCCCGTCGCGGTCGTCGGGGGTTATCGAAGCTCCACGGCCGTCGTTGTGAATATTGGCGAACATGGTGGCTGAGTTCACTGCACTGTGGCCCAGCCCTAGGGTGTGGCCCACCTCGTGGGTGAAGAGTTCGGCGGCGGTCAGGTTCGGGTTGGCAAGCCCCTGGAAGTAACAGCCAATGTTGTCGTTGGTCAAGATGAAGGCGCTGGTCGTCGGGTGGTAGTCCTTCCCGTTGTACCTCTGTATGTTGGTCCGAAAGCAAGGCCCTCCCTGCGCTAGCACACCGCCGCCAGTGCAACTGTACGCCACCGAGATTTGACTCAGGGGATCGTTGAAGACGATGCGACCGAAACCGGTGTAGGTCACGCAGTTGGTCACCGTGGCAGCGGTAGTTCCGCTATAGGTGTAGCGCACCGGGGTGGTCGGGTCGTCGTTCCACACCCTCATTCCGGCTCGAAACTCAGGGATTCCGCCGCCCGGTAATCCCTGCTGTGCCACGGAATTCGCCTCCCAGGGAACAGCGCCGCCGCTGTCAAAGGTAAACCAGCGAATGGCGATACCGTCGCTGCCAGAAATGAAGGTGAACTTGGTAAACGGCGCGGCCACCTCAGGGTCGATGAAGTAGTCAGGGCTAGTCGCTCCCGTGGCCTGCCCCTCGGTGGCCAGAGCGCGCAAGGAGATCCAATCGGCGAACCGTTCAAAGTTGCGCGGTAGATCGATCGCTTCGGGGACGGTGCTCGATTTGACCTGTGCGGCATCGGTGAGGTCGCGCAGGGCCAAGGTCGCTCCGGCCGGTCCAGGCAGCTGCTTGAAGACTCCCAACATCAGGTGGAGGGAGTCGTAGGTGTCATCCGAGTTCGGCACTAGGAAGAAGATCGCCGAATCTCGCAGTGCCAGTTGGGGAGCCCCCCAGACTTTGTAGCCGATCCCCTCAGGGGTCACTCCGCCCGGTACCCGCAGCGTCAAGGTTGCCGGCAGCTGGGAATCTCCTTTGAGCAGCCGTTCGAGCTGGATCTCATAGTGGGTCACTGGATATCCGCCCGCTCCCGCTAGGGCAGCCGTGGTACCGAGCACCCGCCCGACCACGATGAGCGGCGCCTGCTCCACCATGTCGGCGTCCGAGACCATCACGAATGTGGTCGCGTTCGCCAACGGTCCGAAGCTCAGCAGCAAGGCTAGAGCCATCAAAAAAAACCGGATACGCAGCCCGTTCCACACGACTGCCGTAGTTGTCCACGAAGGTAAGGGATTAGAAATCATCATTGAACTTGTCCTCTAGAATGCCAATGTTTCCCTGAGAATAGAGACCTCGGTAACCACCTGTCTCTGCCCCTCCCCCACCCGGAGATGCTAAAACAGTATAGCAATCGGCTGATACTCAGCCCTGTTGCCACTACAAACTACTTCTTCTTGTCGGGTTTATTCCCGCTATCGCCATCTTGTTTCTTCGTCGGCGCGTCACTCTTGGCCTTGTTTTTCTTCGTCTCGCTCTTCGTAGAGTCGTCCTGCTTACTCTTGCTGGACTCCCCTTTCTCATCGTCTCCCGGTCCGCCATCTTTCTTCGCGTAGTCGGTGACATACCATCCAGTCCCTTTGAATTGGAAAGCAGGCGCCGAAATCTGCTTGCTGTATTTACCGCCACACGACGGGCACTTTCTCAGCGGGCGTGCACCCATTTTCTGTAGCTCTTCGCTGCCGTGGCCACAGTCCTCACACAGATACTCGTAGATCGGCATCGCTAGCTAGGCTCCTGAAATCGAAATTGGTCTGGCAAGGCAAGACATCGCCAACCGACTCCCGGCAAGCGAGTCCACGGAGAATACCCGATCTGGAGAGTGGTTCGAAGCTCAGGTGATCCTGTCGCCTTGCGACTTCATGCGGATCGTGACTCCGCCGGTCTGAGTCTCGGTACTCACTGGAGTCGCGGCGGGTTCCTGACGCTGAACCACTCGCAAGACATGAAAGGCATAGAGCAGCTTCGCGTTTTCGGCCGGCGACAACGGCCCTTCCATGCAAATCTCGTAAAGGGTTCGCTTGCCGTTAACCAAGCGCAGTAGCTTGTAGTCTTCGGCGCTCACCCCGCTCTCGATCAGAGTCTCGGTGTTGTGGCGTTGCTCAAAGACGGTCTCCTTGCGGCCGAGACGGGCGACCAGCGCCTTCGCGTTCGGGGCCCGCTTGATGCCCGAGAAGATGACCTGTCGGATGGGCAACAGGATCTGGATCATCCCTGTCTCGGTCACGTCGCCAATGCTGAAGGTGACCTCGCCCTCTTGCCAGTAGAAGAGACTCCAGACGATGCTCTCCACCTGGCTGGCAATCGCCGCATGGACCGCGTCCGGGCCTAAGATTCCCTGCTCCACCAACAGAGAGCCATAGCGCTGCTCGCTCTGTTGCCGCAGCCGCATGGTGGCGTCGAACTGATCCTGGGTCAGGCCACCCGTGCGCAGAAGGTAGCTACCGAGGCTATCCTCCAAATGCGAAGAGGTTGCGTGCAGAACGTGGCCTTCGCGAATGAACACCCGCTTGCAAAGCCCTTGACGCCTGGCCTCGATAACACCCGGTACTTGAAAGCGGTGAATGGTCGAGAACACCTCGGGCAGAGTTGTTTTCGACAAGTCACCTCGATATTCGAATCTCTTGGACATACTGATTGACAAAAGCTGATAAGTCGACCGACAGGGTGGGACTCGGCCAATCAGTATAGCATCGGTCTTCATCCAACCACACCCCTTGGACATTACGCCCGAGGCCACCCACGGTCCCTCGGAGGAAGCAACAGGAGAAGCGACAAGATCGTGTCCACCTTGCAACCCGAAGAAGCCTGGCGGCGCCTGAACGCCCACCTCGCCCCTTTGCCCGCGGAAATGACCCCGCGACGCCAATCGGCCGGCCGTGTCCTCGCGAAAGAGTGCCTGGCCCAGGTCGACGTGCCGGCGGCCGATGTGTCGGCGATGGACGGCTTCGCGCTCCGTGGAGCGGCGGCGCCCCAGGAATCCGCCAACGTAGAGGGCCCGGGCGAGGCCCATCACGGGCTGCTACCTGTCTCAGGACTGATCGCGGCGGGCGACCCACCCGGTGCACGTCTGCACCCCGGCAGTGCCATGCGCATCATGACCGGAGCCCCCGTGCCACACGGAGCTGACCGCGTCTTACCGGTCGAAAAAACCGAGGTCCACCAACTTAGGGATGGCAGCGAGCAGGTTCGGCTACTCGCCAAGGCCGGCTCTGGCGACCACATCCGGCGGCGCGCGGAGGTGGTCG
This sequence comes from Acidobacteriota bacterium, assembly GCA_003231035.1. Lineage (GTDB taxonomy): Bacteria > Acidobacteriota > Thermoanaerobaculia > Multivoradales > SZUA-115 > SZUA-115. The sequence continues at coordinate 4,912 of QIHU01000561.1, read as the reverse complement.
CTCAGGGGGCGCCGCTCCTCCCCGAGGGTGCTCTCCTCACCGCCGGCGCGCTCGCCGTCCTGGCCACCCACGGTATCGCCACCGTCTCTGTCCACCGCTCACCGCGGGTCGCGGTGCTGGTCACTGGAGACGAGATCATCCCACCCGAGGACACTCCAGCCGCGGGCCAGCTGCGCGACTCCCACACCGATTTTCTTCTCGCCGCCGCCGATTCCCTGGGCCTCAACATGCAACCGCTGGGTATCGCGCCTGATCGCATTGAAGAGTTGCGCGAGGCCGTGCGCGCGGGGTTGAGTTCGGATCTCTTGCTGGTGACCGGCGGTGTATCGATGGGCGAGTTTGACTTCGTCGAGGGAGTGCTGGGCGATCTCGGCTGTGAGATCCTCTTTCATAGCGTCGCCATTCAACCCGGCAAGCCCATGGTCGCCGCCCGCCACTCCGGCGGCCTGGTCCTCGGCCTCCCCGGCAACCCAGCCTCCGCCATGGCTGTTTTTTGGCTCTTTGTGCGCCCCGTGCTGCGCCGCCTAATGGGCCTCGACGATGGCTTCTGGCATGGAGCGCTGGCCGCCACCTTGGAAAGCGAACTCCCCGGCGCTAAGGGGCGCGACAGGTTCCTTCCCGCCCGAGTTCGCTTCGTCCACGGCGAGATCAGGGTCACTCCACTGCCGCCGGTCGGCTCCCACGACCTCCAAGCCTACGGCCAAGGTAGCGCCCTGGTGCGCATTCCGGCCGGTGCCGCGCCGGCCGGAGCCGGAACTCCCTGTGAAGTGCTTCCCTTCGCGGACTGGCGCCAAACCTGACCGATTCCGCCAATCCCTAACGACGTTACCCCCGGAGATCCATTTCATGATCCACAAGAGTCTTGTCCTCTGCCTGCTTCTAGCCGGCTTCAGCCACTTCGCCGAAGCTGCCGTCACCACCGACTTCGAATCCACCGCCGACAATACCCTGTACGAAAGCGCCACCGGCGCGTTGAGTAACGGCGCCGGCCAGTTCTGTTTCGTTGGCACCACCTCCATGGGAACTCGCCGGCGCGCGGTGATGTCCTTCGACCTCTCTTCCATTCCGGCGGGCTCACAGATTCTCAGCGCCACCTTGACGGTGAACCTGAGCCAGGTCCCCATGGCCCCAACACCGACCACGGTGGAGCTCCACCGTCTCACCGCCATGTGGGGCGAGTCGACCTCCGACGCCGGAACTCCCGGCGGCAACGGCACGGCAGCGGCGGTGGGAGACGCCACCTGGATCCACACCGAGTCCCCGGGCTCGCTATGGGCCACGGTTGGCGGCGACTTCGTCGCCAGTGCCAGCTCCACGATCCCGGTCAACGCCGTCGGCTCCTACACCTGGGGATCGACCTCCGGCATGGTCGCGGACGTGCAAGGTTGGATCGACGGCGTCAGCGGAAACTTCGGCTGGCTCCTGATGGGCGACGAGACCGCCAACCAAACCGCCCGCCGCTTCGACACCCGAGAGCACACCACCGCCACCGCCCCCACGCTGAGCCTCATCTACCTAGAGTCCATCTTCGCCAACGATTTTGAGAGCGGCGACACCAACGGCTGGGGCGTGGTGGTGCCGTAGGCTCGAACTGGCGATTACCACTCTTTTCAGAGGTCTCCTCGGGAAGGGTCAGAGATACTCGACTTGCCCGGCGATCTCGTCGGCGGCCAAGACTTCGTAGATCAAGATCAAGCGACGAATGATCTCGCCGACACCTCTGGCTGTCGCATGGCAGTAGGCAATGCCCGAATGATCGCTGGTGCGACTGGCAATGCGAAGAAAATCCGCATCGTGAGTGACAATAACCCTCTGCTCGCTTCGAGCAAACTCCAATTGCTCCGAGTCCGATCGCGTGCGCAACCCCGCGTCCTGGGTGGTGCTCACTTCGATGCCGTGCTTGCGAAGAGCCCGCGCGATGTCTGGGTCGACCGGCTCATCGAGGTGAAACCGGATGCGGTCACTCACCGCGTTGCAGGGAGGTCAGCTTCGCCCGTAGGGGGGAGGAGTTTCGCTCCCGAAACGCCTGCTGATAGCTATCGTCGTCCTCAATCGCGTGATCGATCTCTTCTTGATGGTCGTAGTAGTAGGCCATGGCCGCGTGAAGAGCAGCTAGAGAGAGGTCGTATTTCCCCGCGATCTCTTCCAAAGTTTGCCCTGCTCGAAAGAGCAGCAACACAACATCAGCCACCGCGATGCGAGAATTCGCGAGGTGCGCCCGGCCCCCTCGAATGGCAGGGTCTACAACGATATGGCTGATGGGCATGGGTTGCATCGAAGAGTCCTCTGGAGCATCGTACCACCGGCCCGTGCCCATCGCGCTTCCCCATCCTGCCCCAGAAGCACATCAAGAACAGGCGAACCGCCTCGTAAAGGACCTGTACGACACAACGATCCGAGGGGTCGTGAAGGGTCGTAAGGATTGGCGGAAACGCATGGGAATCGAACCCACCCCCCCTGCCGATACGGCACGGGACTACGGTTTTGAAGACCGCGGGAGGCACCAGCCCCCGAGCGCTTCCGCAGCCGATTGTAGCTTACAGTCGACGACGGGTCGGCAGTTTGTGCCGACCGCGGCTCTTGGCCGGAGTGGTGCGCTCGACGTAGGCTTCAACCCCTTCGGCGGTACGCCGGGGGATCTGCTGGCCCAGGGCTGCTTCGATCTCTCGCACCATGATCTTGTCCTTCCAGGTGCAGATTGACGACACCGTACCGCGCAACGTGCCGCGCGCGGTACGACCGGCGCGGTGAATGTAATCTTCGACCTGGTTGGGTAGGTCATAGTTGATCACGTGCTGAATGCGCGGAACGTCGAGTCCTCGAGCGGCTATGTCGGTAGCGACCATAATGCGGTGGCGCCCTTCGCGGAAACTAGACAGGGCACTCACCCGCTGCCGCTGATTGAGGTCGGAGTGAATGCGCACCACCGGGTGCCCATCTTTTTCGAGCACCCGGGTGAGCCACTCCGCATCCACCTTGCGGCGGATGAAAACTAGCGTACTCCCCTCCTCTTCGCGCAACAGGGCTAGAGCGCACTTCTTCTTCTCTTCCTCTTCGCTGACCAGGTAGAGCTGGTGGCTGATTCCCTCCGCGGCGCGACCTTCAGGCAGGATGTCAACACGCAGTGGGTCTCTCAACAGGCGCTGCGCCAAGCGCTCGATATCGGGTGGCATGGTGGCTGAGAACATCATCGTCCGGCGTTCGGCCGGCACGTACCTGAGCACATCGACGATCTGCGGCAGGAAGCCGAGGTCGAGCATATGGTCGGCCTCGTCCAGCACCAATTCCTGAATCTTATCGAGCTTGACGGTACGCCGACGGGCGTGATCGAGCAGCCGGCCCGGGGTCGCCACCACGATGTCCGGATCCTTGCGCAGGGCATTGATTTGCGGATTGATCGGCACGCCGCCAATCAAGCAGACAGTCGACAGGTGGTGCTTTCGGCCAAACAGGTCGAGAAAAGCCTTGGTCTGCATGGCGATCTCACGGGTGGGAGAGAGGATCAAACCACGCACGCCCCGCCCATGGAGGAGACGCTCCGCCATCGGCAAGCAAAAGGCCGCGGTCTTGCCCGAACCGGTCTGCGCCAGCCCGATCACGTCTCCACCTTTGAGCGCCGCCGGGATTACCGCCGCTTGAATCGGTGTGGGGTATTCGAAGCCGATCTCAGTCAGACACTCCAGAAGCGGTGTGGAAAGGCCAAACGAGGCAAAGCTGCGCTGGGTCGTCCCTACCGGATGCTGCGGAATGGCGCGAAAAGAGGGATCGTGGCTCGGTTCCACCAGCTCCGGCTGCGCCGACCTCCCTGCTGTTTCGGTTTGATCGGTGGCAGGCGCTCTACTTTTGACCGGCGGCGCGAGATTGCCGAGCCCGGGAACCCGACTTGGAACAGGCTCGGGAGATCGTGGCACCACTGGCGACAGGTCGATCGTCTCCGCGGGTACGGGCCGGGGTGTTCGCGGCGGAGTGCGAGGTTCCTCGACGACTTCTTCCTGGTTGGGGGCCATCGATTGCATCGACGGCGGACAAATCTCCGCCAGCGGCTCCCCCTGCCAGGTAATTAGAATGGGCTCTTCGCTCTCCCCGACTTGCTGTAGGACTCGCTTCAGCCCCGAGCGCAGCTTGTTGAGAGTAATGGAATGCATGGTTCTCCTCGAACGGCCGATCATACCCGGCTAGACTGACGGGGCTAGACTCTTGGACTGGAGGCCCCGATGGATTGTATTTTGATGATCGACCCGGACATTCAACGCGCTGCTACGCTGCCGTCTCGCTTCTATTCAGATCGACAAATCTTCGATGCGGTCGGCGAAAAGGTCTTTGCGCGTAGTTGGCAATTCCTCGCTCACCGCCATACTGTTCGGACACCGGGCAGCATCCTACCGGTTACGCTGCTCGAAGGGTTACTCGACGAGCCCCTGGTGGTCACCCGTGACGCCGAAGACAGACTCCATTGTTTGTCGAATGTCTGCACTCACCGAGGTAATCTACTGTGCGACCAGGCTAACAGACTGCCCGGCAAAGCGGCTCGGTTGCGCTGCCGATACCACGGCAGGCTCTTCTCGCTGGACGGCCGGTTCCAGTCGATGCCGGAATTTGAGGCCGCCCAAGACTTCCCCACCGCGGCGGACGATCTACCGCGCCTGCCCCTCACCGCTTGGGGGCCACTGCTGCTCACCTCGCTCGACCCGGCCTTCCCCGTCGAAGAGCTCTTGGCTCCGCTGGACGAGCGGGTCGGTTTCTTGGCCCTCGACCAGTTGCGCTTCGACCCCAGCCGCTCGCGCGACTATCTGGTACAGGCCAACTGGGCGCTCTACTGCGACAATTATCTCGAAGGGTTCCATATCCCCTTCGTCCACTCAGGCCTTGCCGAGGCCCTCGACTACGGCAACTACCGCACCGAACTCTTCGC
>QIHU01000439.1 GCA_003231035.1 Acidobacteriota bacterium | reverse complement strand
GAGCGGGGGAGGCCGTCGTGCACGGCGTGCAACCGTTCCTCGATGGTCAGCAGGTCGTTGGCGATCTCGGCGAGCAGGGCTTGGGCGACGCGGGTAGGGATGTTCACGGGCGTGCGGGGTGGGGTAGCCATGGTTGTACCTCGGGGTAGAAGTGGAACGAGGCACGGGCGGACGGCTCACCACCCACCGTTGCCTCGCATGGAATGCCACCGGCCGCGACCGGTGACGATCAGGTGATCGATGAGCCTCACTCCGACGATCCTTCCGGCTTGCTCGAGCCGGCGAGTTGCGGTGCGATCCTGGGGACTCGGCATTGGATCGCCGCTGGGGTGGGTATGGAACAGAATGAGCCCGGCCGCTCCGCGCAACAGCCCTTCCTTGAGCATTGGGCGTGGCTCGAACGTGGCATTGCTCAAGCTGCCTCGGAAGAATTCCTGGTCAGCGATCAAGCGGTTGCGGGCGTCGACGAACAAGGCGCCGATCACTTCCTGGTCTGGCGAGAAGTAGCGCAACGCCAAGTAGGCGGCGACATAACCAGGACGATCCATCGGCTTGCGCTCGGGCACCTTGAGCCGGGCGAGACGGCGGGCGAGTTCGAGGGAGGCGATCAGGACGGAGGCTCTGGCCTCTCCGATGCCCTTCCGCCGAAGCCGGCCGGCGGAGGCACCCAATAGGCCAGCCAGCCCACCGAGGGAGTCGAGCAGATCGTGGGCGACTGCCAAGGCTGAGCTTTCGCGTCCGCCCGTTCGCAGGAGTAGGGCGATGACCTCGGCGTCCGCGAGGGCGGCTGGGCCGCGCCTCAGGAGGCGCGCTCGTGGGCTCTCGGGCTGGGGTGGGGAAGTGGTGGTCTGGGCTGGGTGGCCGGGTGTCTTGATGCTCCTGTGGGGCATGGGCCGCTAGGAGTAAGGCGGGGAGGGGCTGGGTGTCAACCAGTGCAGGCGGTCTTGCTACTGTATTTTGTGGCCTAGATTTCGACGAGCGATCGTCGGTCATATTCGGCCTACTCCTAACCTGCCACGGTGTGCCAGAGAGTGGCACTGAGGAGAGGATCGCGAAGGGGTGGCCAACGCGGCGAGACACCGGCAATGCTTCCGGTCTCAGGGTGAATTCGCGTGGCGAGGAGTCGTCATCCCATCCCCATTCCCATCGCCATGATCGCTGCCTTGGTCGGCGAGTCGAAGAACTGCCATTGGATGGCAGTGAGGATCGCGTCTGGGATTTCCGCGATATCGCGCTTGTTGTCGCTCGGGATCAGGATGCGCTTGGCGCCGGCTTCAACCGCGAGCTGCATGCGCTCGGGTAGCGAGTTCACCTTGAGCAACAGGCCCTGCACGCTCATTTCGCCGAGAACGACGGTGCGGTCGAGCACCGGCTTGCCGAGAATGGCCGACACGAGCGAGATAAAGAAGGCGACGGCGGTCTCGGCGCCGTCTTTTGCTTGGTTCAGGTTGATCGCTTGGATGGTGAAATCGTAGCCCTTGAGGTCGTGATCGATGCCCAGGTTGCGGACGTTGGCTTTGAGGTAGGCGTCGGCCGTCTTGATCGCCTCTTTCATCTTGGTGGAGAGGCTGCCGAGCGGGATGATGCGGCCAGAGCCACGGTTCATTTGCGTTTGCAGGAGGAAGAGCGCCAGCCGGTTTTCGCTGAGATCGGAACCGATGGTGTGTACGCTGCCCGGCGGCAGTGAGCCTTCGGCGATCAACGAACCTCCTCCCATCTCCGGGACAGGCACGAACGTTTCTTGACCGGTCTCTCGGTCGCTGTAGGAGAAGCTCGTGTCCCAGTATTCGAGGCCACCCATCTTCTTGAGCTGCTCCTTGACCCGGCGGCGCATCTCCATCGCGTAGGCGAGGTACTCCTCGGTTTCTTCTTGGCTGACCTCGCCGTGCGGGTGCAGCAGTTTGATCAATCCAGAGACGATCTTGCGCACCGCTTTTTGGTCGCGACCGCCGAGGTGAGGGCCGAAGTAGAAATAGCGCTCGGCATAGTCGGCGTAGCTTTGCTTGCGCAGCTCTCGAAAGACCTCGGCGAGGTAGTCAGTGACGATGCCGAAGTGATCGGTGTAGGTCGCATCCGAGGTCTTCTGGAACTCCCAGCCCGGGATGTAGGCATGGATGCGGTCGAAGAAGGCCGTGTCCATCTCTTTGGGCATGGGGTAGAAGAGGTTCGAAGTGCGAGCGATCGTTTCGATGTCGCCGTCGATGTTGCCCACGAAGACGATCGAACCTTCGGCATTGATGATGTCTCGACCGCGGCTGAAGGCGCCATCTTCCATGTAGCCCTTCATGATGTTCAAACCACTCTTGTCGCTGAACCGAACGCCAGCCGCTTCGTCGAAGGCGACCACATCCCACAAGCAAACCAGCCCTCGTTGCCCCGAGGAGAGGTTTACGAACATCTGGGCGGTGGTGGTTTGCCCGCCGGATACGAGGTGGCAGTAGGGGCTCAGCTGTTGGTAAACGAAGCTCTTGCCAGTGCCGCGCGGGCCGAGTTCCACGCAGTTGAAGTTCTTTTCGACCAGCGGCACTAGCCGCAGCATGCAATGGAGCTTGCGCCGCTTGGTGTAGTAAGGATGGTCGGGTTCGTAGCCCATCGAGCGCATCATCAGGTCGAGCCACTGGTCGGTGGTGAAGCGGCGCCGGCCGGCGATGAAGTCGTCGAGCTTGCGCGAGGAGAGCTGGATCGGGCGGATGCTTTCGACGAAGAAAGGGCGGTTCTGGTTCTTGAAGATGTAGCTGTCGTCGTAGCGCAGGGTGATCTCAGCCCAGATGCCACCCATCAGGAGCCGGTCGTGGTGGCGGACTTCGCTCTCTTCGATGTTGATGTAATCGAGGTCGAGATTGGACAACCGCGCCCAGTATTTGTCGTGAGTTTCGATCAGACGCACCGAGATCTTGTCGATGATCTCGAAGGTGGTGTGCTGTTTGATCGCCGACTTGACGATCTCGCGTTCGTCGGGCTTGACGTACTTGCTGGCGAGGGTCTCGCGCACGAATTCCAGCCCTTCGCGGATGGTTTCTTCGTCGGTCGATGCGCAGTACTTCCCGAGCAGAAACTCGATAACGAAGGCAGGCACGCCAAAGGCGCTACGCATGCGTCGCAGCAGATCCTTGCGCACCACGAGCCCCGGGTAGGACTGCGTGGCCAAGGTGTCGAGTTCGTCCAGAGCCAAGGGTTCGAACTGTGGTTCGTGGATCGTCATCAGTGCCTCACTATTTGTCTCGCTGTAAGTCTCACTACATGTCCCGCCCGACAGTCAGTACTAGACCTCCAGACGGGAACTGTTGCGTCGTCTCTGCATCGCGGACTTCGAGATGAAGGAGTTCGCCAGCGGTGAAGGAAAGCGCGGTATGGAAAAAGAGAGTGACCTGTTGCTCGGGCTGTGGTTCAGGCTGCTGCTGACTGGGCCGCGCTTCGAGGTGTATATTCCGGGGTCCTGAGGCGAGCACGGAAACTCGCTCTCCACTCGCATCGGTGCGTAGTACGTCGAGGCTCAGTGTTCGACCGCCGGCTGAGAAGAGGGCCATCTGGCCATCCGCGGAGGAGTCGGGGAGCTTTGGCCGCAGGATGACCTTGACCGCCGTTCGCATCAGCTCAGCCGTGGAAACCACGACATCCACGCCAATCCTCTTCGCGGTGCTCTTGCGGCTAGTCGATACCAGGTGAGGAATCACCAGCTCCTGCAGCGCCGCGCCGCCATGGGAGAAAGGCTTCGGGCTCTTGAAGAAGGCCAGGCCGGGCGGCACAGCGACGCGCAATGTCGGATCCCACGCGAAGGGCAGAGTGGCGACCGGAAGGTCCGCCTCCGCCGGCACCAGCGCGAAGCGCTCCTTGTGAAGACGGCACCACGCCGGGTCACAGGCGACGGTTTCAGGGAGTTTCTCTTTGTCGAGGAGGATGAACCCATGATCGGTGACTACGTGGACCTGCGGGTAACCCCAGCGGTGCAACTGGTGGATCAGGCGAACGATGCGTTCGATTTCGAGGTGAAAATGGCGGATTAGGGCGTTGGCATTGCCATGGCCGATATCATCGACCTCGGAATGGCCGAAGACGACGAGCAAGTCTCCAAGCCCCTCGGGTGTGCCCGGGCTCACTTCGATCTCCGCGATCTCGCGGCAGTCGGCGCCAAAGTCCTTCAAGAAGGCGATGCGAGTGCCGCGCGCGGCCGCGTCTTTGCCGTTGACCTTGGGATGCAGGCTGTTGCCTTGGATTTCGCACGAGATTCGCGCGCCGGAGAGAGGCATCAAGGCCGTCATGCCGATCGGTGTGACGGTGGGCAGCGCCGCCCGCAGGGCGGTGAGGGTCACCTCGTAGCTCTGAAGCTGTTGGGCGATGAGGCCGGCGCAGTCGTAGCGCAGTCCGTCCACGATGACGACGGCACGCCGGCCTTGCGTCGTCCATAGTTGTCGTTCCAGGTGCGGTGTGACGTAGGGCAGACCTGGGATGTCGGCGTCGTCGCCGCCGACGTAGCGCTCAAAGAAGCGGCTGTTGAGCCTATTGGTGTAGGCGGCGTAGGTTCGGTCCGCTACCTGGATCATCGCCGGCTGGCTCTGCTTGTCGGCCTCGTGGCGCACTTGGAGGTGCCTCGCATCCACTGCCGCCGCCTGCTCCATGAAGAGCCGCGCGAGGGCCGCGGTGGTGTCGGCCGTCTCGGCGAGCCGCGTGGCTTGCTCGGCAGCCGTCACCAACGCCTGTAGTTGGTGCAGCAATTGCCAGGATCCCGTGGGGCTGAGGCTGGCCTTGCCGACCTTTGCTTCTTGGTCGATCAGTGCGCTGTGCTTTGCAAAGAAGGCGGCGGTGGTTGAAGATCTGGGCGCGGCCGCCGCGAAGCTCTGGGCGATTCGCCGCCAGCGCAACCGGCTCAGGTGGGGGAAGCCACGGCTGAAGCCGGGCTTGTCTTGGGCCCACTCGGCGAGGTCTACCTGGGTCTCGACGCGCGCGATCCAACCATCCCAGGCAGCGCGACTCTCGCTGTCGCGCAGCCAGCGGTGGAGCAGCTCGCGGTGGTGCGAGCGCACGCCCAGTGCCGGCAGCCTCTCGGCCAGCGGGAAGTCGGCCGGTTCGCCGTAGCCGAGATAGCACTCAGTCAAGGCCACCACCAGGACCAACGCTTCCACCCAGCGCACGGGATCGTGGCTGGGGCCCTCGAAGTCGGGAGCGGCGAAGTCGTAGCGTTCCCGAACCATGGCGAGAAACTCGGCGACAAGACCTTCTTTCTCCAGCGACCGCCAGACGGGCTCGGGTTCGAGCGCCAGATCGAGAATCATCTGGTCGACATCGCCGAGGAGGCGCGATTGGGCCAGCTCCGGGCTCAGCAGAGGGTTCCAAAACTCTGCCGGCCGGTCGGCGAACTTGGCGGCGTATTGGGCCAGCAGAGAATCGCGCCCGTCGTCGTAGAGCCGTCGCTGGTCGCCGGGGGCGGAGGGGAGCTGGACGCCGACCTGTTTCATGAAGCTGAAAAGGGTGGGTCGCTTGCCGCCGAGGCGCCAGGTGATCCCCGCGTGGCGGTACTCGGCCAGCAGTTCGAGGGCGCCTTCGCCGTGCGCGCCGTGCGCGCCGTCGTGCTCCAGGCGATCTTCGGGCAGTGGAAGGTAGATCACGAACCGTTGTCGCTTCTGGCCCAGGGTTGGCTGGCCGTGGCTTGGCTGGCCATGGCCCTGGTTGACCTGGTGCTTGAGCCAGATCTGGCCGTGGTATTGACTGGCGTCGTACTCCAGAAGACGAAAAGGGGGCGGCTCCAGCCCTTCGAGGTGGTGGCGTAGCGCCGGCAGTAGCCGGGCGAACTCCTGGCGCTCGTCGAACCACAAGCAGACCTGGGCCCGCTTCTCGTGTTGGAAGCGCTGCTGGAGTTGGTCGATCAGGGCCTGGAGGATCATCACACCACGTTCTTGAGGCGCAGCACCCCAGCCCTTTGCAACGGCTCGATGTTGACTTTCACCCCATCGTCAAGATCCGGCTCCCAGCCCTGGGGCCGATCCTCCGGCGACTTCCACGGGGTCAGGATGCGGTAGTCCAGCTCCTGGTCGTGCTCCAGCTCCTGGTCTTGAGCTTCATCTTCGTCGCCTTCGCTACCGCCGTGGCGCCCTTCCTGCACCGCTTGTAGTTTGCGGTCGAGGGCCTGCGCCTCTTCGAGCCGCGCCTGCCACTCGGTACGATCCTCCGCTCGGTCCTCCTGGCTGGCCCGTGCCGCCTCGCGACGGAAGGACTCGATGGCGTCGCGCAGGTAGCCGGCACGCAGTTTGGCCATGCGGTCGGCGTCGAACTTGTGGTACTGGCACAGCGCGCCAAAGGCAAAGGGGGTGTGGCCTTGGCGGCTGGCGATGTGCCAGAGAATGGGGCGCTTCTTGTAGAGCGAGGCGTGGAAGGCGAAGAAGTGGTTATCGAGCCACTGGCCGAGGCTCGATGCGCTCTTGTAGCCGCGGACCTTGCGCTTGAGTTCGTTGGTGATCTCGGTTTCGAGCTGGTTGATGTCCTGCTCCGGGAAGAGGCGCGCCAGCTCTTGGTGGAGACGGTCGAGAAGGCTGGTCTCGCCGGAGACCGCGGCGAAGGGAACGATGCCGTCCTCGTCGGCCTCCACCACCCGCTGCACCGCATGGGAGAGCAGCCGCCAGACGTGCTCCATGCGCTTCTGCTCGGGGCTCTTGCGCTCCATCCGCGGCCAGAGGATCTCCGGCGGGCGCTCGCCGAGGGTCTCTTCGATGGTGGCACGGGTGGCGGCGGGGATGTTGTAGAGCTTGTAGACCTCGTCGTTGAGCTGGGCGTAGAGAGCTTGGATGTGGGCCTCTTCGGTGGCTTCGTGGTGGGCTAGGTGGTCTAACCGTTGGGGAACCGCCAAGACGCCAAGGTCGCCAAGGAGGAGCCAGGGGCGGCGGAAGCGGGTGGAGACTTCGTTGCCTTCGTCCCAGGACGATTTGATGTTATGAATTCGGAGAGCAAGGTTGCCGATCCGTTCGCGCTGCTGCGCCGTGGGTTGGGGGACGGGGAGACGCTTGATGACACCCACTTCCCAGGAGCCGAAGGACATCAGACCCTTGAGCAGGTACTCCGCGGGTGCGGAATTTGCGAGACCGAGTAGGAACCACGTGTCACGCTCACGAACAGGGAAAATCGCGGGGCCTTTGTGGCCGAAGATACAGCCGGCGGGCATTACACGGAGGTTGAATCCTCGCTGTGTTCGCAGAGGCCAGGTGAGGCCGGGCTTGAAGTAGTACCGCTCATTTCGGATGTAGGCTCCCTTGAAAGCCCGAATAGCGGAGCCACTGTGCTCCCACCGAACAACTAGGTGAACATCCGAGTAGAACCTAGAGAAGCCACCCCCCTTAGCGAAGGGAACCCAGTCCGTCGCCTGGCCAGCATGTCCGGGGGCAACTTCCCAGGAATGGCGGACAAAACGCAGGTCAGCAGCCGTCGCTAGGCCCTGCTTTACGGCTCCGAACCCAGGATCTAGTGGGGGTGCTTGTCTGAAGATATGAGCTACCAATCCAACCCGCCGGTACGCCAACGGTGAGCCCTCGATCGTTCCAAAATCCCGCCGCGCCACATCAAACCGAACCCTTCCGGTTCCGACCTTGGCGCCCTCGGCGTCTTGGCGGTTCCACAAAGCCTCAACAAACCTCTCCTCCCGCCGCCCCACCTCAGCTCGCACCAAATCAAAAAAAACCGCCTTCTCCCCCTCCTGCACCACGTAATAAGCCCGCTCCGCCTGATCCCGCGTAGTCTCGATCCCCTCCCGCGCTTGCAGCGCCTGAAGCGTCGGCACCATCAATTCCCTGCGGAGATTCTCATCCGCAAGGATTGCTTGGATATCGACCCGCTTACGCTTCATGGCTTGCCTCCCAGTGGTCGTGGGCGCGCGTCGACCATTCCGCGATCAGCGCTTGCAGCGGGCCGTAGTCTTTGTGGACGCGGCCCGTCTCGCAGGCGGCGAAGTAGCGCGCTTCGTCGCTGTGCCGGTCGTAGAGGTTGAGAGGCAAGAGATTATTCTGCATCAAGAGGAGGTTGCAAAGCACGAAGGCGGTACGACCGTTGCCCTCGCGGAAGGGGTGGAGGGCCAGCAGTTCGCACATCACCTCGCTGGCGTAGGCGAAAACGGGATCGTTGTCTTCGGTGACCACCGGCGAGCGCGCGAGCACCTCGCGCTCGTAAACCTCCATCAGCGGCGCCATGCCGCCCGGCGGCAAGGGCCAGCGGGTGGGGCCGTCGCCCTTGTGCAGATCGACCGTGCGCCAGCTGCCGGCGAAGGGGTAGATCTCGCCCAGCAAAGCCTGGTGCAACCGCTGCACCAGCGGCAGAGTCAAGGCGGCTGGCTCGGGGCGCTCCAGCAGTGCGACCACCAGCTCCATGGCCCGCTGCACCCCTTGGTCCTCGCGTCGTTCGATCTGCTCGCGGTCGAGGCAACCGGCATAGTTCAGCAGTAGCCCCTCGGCGGTGGCGATCCAGTCCCAGTCTTGGTTGTAGTCCTGCCAAGGGTTGGTCACAATGCGCGGCGCGGTCCGCGACTCCACGGCTTTCGCCAGCTCGTCAGCGCGAGCTTTGGTGAGCTTGCGCTGGCTCTTGGGAACGATGTAGAAGTCTCCGGGATGCGCCGCCTGGTAGTAGTCCTTGGCCCGTTTGCCTCGCCCGGCGCGGAACCGGAAGCCGAAATCTCTCTCTTCCCAGCGCCAAACGACTTGTTCTCCAAGCAGCGTGCTCATTGCGCACTCCCTTTGATCACAATGGCGGCCGCCTCGACAGTGGCTTCGTCGAGAATGCCGTAGCCGAGGTCGAGCATCACTAGGAGCGGATTGCGCTTGAGCAGGATTTCGGTGCGCAGCTTCTCGAAGGACTTGAGGTTGACGAAGGTCGAAGAGACCAGCGCCCCCACATAGCCCTCGGCCTTGACCAGCTGGGTCGCCCGGTCGATGAAGGCGGCGTAAATGTCGTTCTTGGTCAGCGGGTAGGTCGCCTTGATGAACTCCTTCACTTTGGGGACGAAGGAGCCGTAGGGTGGATTCATCACCACCACATGGTAGGTGCGCGAGAGGGTTTGCAAGAGTTTCAGACCACGGGCCGTGTCTTCGGCGAAGAGTTGTTCGGCCGGGTCCCCGGCGGTCTCGCCAGCGGCGGCTTCGAGGGCGCTCAGGAGTTCGGCTTGCAAAGCCTCGGCCTGCTCTTCGAGGGCGGCGCGTTGGTGGGCGAGATGGAGTGCTCGCTGGCGATCCGAGTCATCGAGGATGTCGCCGAGTTGGAGCTGCGGCCCCTCCTTGCGGCGAATCATCTCTTCGAGCCCCTGGTTCTTGGCCTGCGCCTCCACCCAGTCCTCGAGGACGGCGGATACACCCTCGCGCACCTGGACGAGGCTGCCGAGCTCTCCGACCTGTTCGAGGTTCTCCCACAGGGTGGCGAAAAGGCGCTCTTGCAGTTCGGGCGAGCCGAGCTGGTCTCCCAGCCGCTCCACGAGACCGCCCAGCCGCTCCTTGCCCAAGTCGACGGCGTTGGCCACCACCAGGTTGGCGCGCTGGATCTGCACTTCGTTGGGTGTCATACCGAGGCCGAGCGCCGCCTCTTTGGCGGTTAGCAGAAGCGACAGGGAGGCGATCTGGATGGCGCGTGGGTCGATGTCGATGCCGAAGAGGTTGTTCTCCAGGATGGCCGCCGGGATCTGCCGTGGGTCGCTCACCGAGGGCTCCGCCGGCCAGCCTTCTTCCCCGGCGTGGTCGATCTCGTCGAGGTACATCTGTTGGAAGAGGGCGAAGGCGTACTGGCCAAAGTGCATGGTGCCGCAAGCGGGGTCGAGCAGCGTGATGTTGCGCGCCAGCTCGTAGCGCTCCACCTCGCCGGTGTCGCCGAGTCGCTGGTAGCGGATGCGCACGCCGGTGCGCGGTACCAAATAGTCGACGACAGGTCGGGGGTCGGTGCGCTGGCCGGGCAGTGGCGGCGGTGCGGTGGGGGCCAGGGCGGAGTCGGGATGCATCTGGAGCCACAGTCGCCCCAGCGTGTTGTCCACCAGCGCCTTGACTACCCAAGAGGGCGTATAGAACTGGTTGATCACCGCCAGCTCGTAGGAAGAGCGGGGGGTGCCTTTGGTTTCCGCCCGCACCCGCTTCTTCTCTTCCCGGTTGAAGAACTGGTAAACCCAACCGAGAAAATCATGGGCCCGGTAGGCCGCTTCGGGGAGGCCGTCGTTGATCTTACCCACGACCTCGACCAGCGCGGCGTGGGTTGGCCAGACACAGGCGTACTCATGGTCCGGGTCAAACAAGACGCGGATGTCGCGGGTGACATGGCGAAACGCCGAAGTCAGCGCATCGTGCAACAAGGCCTCCTCGGCGCTGTCGTCATACTTGTAGCGGCTGCCGCCGGCGGCGCGAAAGTCTCTCAGGTAGCGCGAGCGCGTTTGCCCCGGGATTGGGCTGAGCACCTCGGTGGCTTCGGCGGCCGCTTGCGGGCTGGTCGGAGGAGGCAAGAAGAGGAGCTTGCGCACCTCCATGGCCTTGAGCCCGATGAGGCGGTTGAGCAGGGTGTAGGTGAACTCCCGCAAGACGTTGGCGAAACCACGCTGGGCCGAATCCTCGGCCACGGTCTCGTGGGAGAGCAGCGCCGCGGCACGCAGCCGAATCGCCTGGTCAGCAGCCGACAACGTCAGCTGGTCGAGCGGCGTGTGGTTGCCGCTGGGTTCCATGCCGAGTCGCTCGAGCTGGGCGGCAAAGTCTCGCTCCAGGAGCCGGCGCACCTCGCTCACCCAGAGCCGGACAGCCGACTTGTGTGAGTCAGAAAGCGCTGGGGCTTCGCTGGTCATTGCGGTACCACTTCGTCATGCCCCTTACGACACCACCACGGTGAAGCCGTCTCGAATGCGCGCCTTGAGCTCCTCGGCCGCCTCTTGCAGAGTCTTCTTCGCGTGGTCGAAGGCCGCGTCGACGTCCTCTTCGGTGACAAACCGTTGACCCGAGAGTTCATTCTTGGCCCGCCACTCGAAAATCTTCTCATCCGGCTTCGGTGGCGGGGCGGAGAGGCTGCGCAGGTTGGCCTCGACCTGGGCTTGAAATTCGGGTAGAGCGGCCCGTCCATAGTCGAGGGAAGTCCAGCTACGGCGACTGGCGGCCTCGATCAACTGCGCTACCGAGGCGATGGTGATCGGAGGATAGTGGAAGACGGTGCCGGGCGCGAAGATCGCGTCGACCACCGCATCGCGTGACTCGGGCGGTGCATCCTTGTAAGGCGCGCTGGCGTGAATCGAGGTCACGGTCTTTGCAATGGTCTCGGTGAGCTCGTCGTAGGCCTGGAGATAAACTTGGCGATACGCTGAATAGGCCTGATCGGTTGCCTCCCGGTAGTCGGTCCAACGCTCGACCACGGCCTTGTCCGCGATCAGGGTCGCCATGTCTCGGCAGGCTCGCGAAAGGGAGGCGGCGCTGGCATGCTCGGGGGGGATAGGGTGATTTTCGATCAGCGCCGTGAGCTGACGAGAGAGGGAGAACTCTTGGTCTAACTGCTTTTCCAAGAAGCCGCGCAGGGCGCCCAACCGGTTGTACACCTCGGTCCAAGTCGATTCGGCGGCGAGAAAAGCGAGCACCGCGGCGGTGGGATCCTTGGCTGTCATCGGCTCAACGAGTGCCGCCTCGCTGGTGAGTAAGACTTCGTGGATCGGCAGCCCTTGGCCCGAGCGGAATCTAGCATCGTCGATCCCCGCCGTGAGCACCTTGCCCAGCTCGACCACGGCGGCCGCGATCGCGTTGCCCGACTCGGGGGTATCCCTGACGCCCATGGCGATCAGAGCTTGCGCCGCCCGCTTGATCTGCTCGATGGTGAGGCTGGTCTCGGCAACCCGGAATGTGGTCTTCTTGAAGGTGTTGACCTTGGCAAAGATCTCCGTAGTCGCCTTGTAGTCGTAGAGCGAACTCGGCCCGGTGCTGGTCTGCCGTTCGAGGTAGACCACTCCGGCCCGCATGCAGGCCGCGATGACCAGCCTCGGAAGCTCATCGGGCCAGCCGAAGGGCGGGCGCTCGAAGCCTTGGAACCCTTTCCGGTCCTTGGCGTTGATCAACAGGCTACCCGTCGGATCAATACCCTCGTCCTCCAGATCTTGGATCACCTCCAAGATCTGCGCCACTAGGTCCGATTCGCGTTGCAGACTGCCCTGGGTGTCGAACAGGTTGAGTTCCGGGGCAATGGCGGCGAGGTTGGAAGTGGTGGGATTGAGCAGAGCCTTGAGCTCTTTGACGAAATCGAACTCTCGATCCGCCAGGCCGAAGCGGGGATAGATATTGGGAATGAGGCTTCGTAGCGCCTCGTGGATAGGCTCCTTGAGGTCGGCGGCACCTTCGAGATCGATCTTCTGGCCACCGCGGTAGAGGGTGCCGTCGAGGAAGGCGCGTTCGAGCTCCCGAATCAAGGCCCCGCGCAGCTCGTCGCGCTCCTTGCGCTTCTCCGAAAGAGCATCGCGGGTGTGAGCGGAAGAATCCTCCGTGAAGCGTCGGTCACCGGTGACCTTGACCAACGCTTCGTAGCGCTTGAAGCGAGCTTCGAGATTGCTGGGCGCGGCCGAAACCCACCACAAGGTACGCCCCTTGGCCCCGCCGGCCTGATTGCGGCGGCGAATCTCCTGGAGTTCCTGCTTGCGACCGGCGGCCAGCGGGCTCACCAAGACCGCCTCAAGATCGGGCCCGGAATACAGGGTCTCGCCATCGAGGAGGAGTCCGAAGCCGAATGGGACCTTGGTCTTGCCGAAAGGCACGGCAAAGTTCCCGAGCTTCTTGCGGGTGGCGACACTTTCCCTGGCCATTTGCTGGCAGGTGCGGCGAACGGCGGCGATACTGATGCTCTTGGTAGCCCCGGGTCGGACCATTTCCTGGATTGCTTGCTCGATCGTGCGCTCGCGCTCGTTGAGGAACTTCCACTCCCCGGTCGCTTCATCGCGCGCAACGTACCCGGCCTCTTGCAGCGCTTCGAGGGTGGTCTCGACTTGCGTGCGCAGCGGTGCGATCTCGGTGTCGAGCTGGCGCGCGAGCAACTTGGCCAGCGCCTCCGGGACGCGAGGAACCCAAGGGACTTGTTGCAGGAGCCACAGAACCTTCAACACCTGGGCTGGCTCGATGGGAGTCTCGGGCACGCGCTCGCTGGACTGGCGAATGGCCTGGATGCCCGAGGCGCCGAGATACTCTTGCGACAACAGGTCGTTCTCGACCGCATCGAACAACTGGTCGAAACTCACAATGACGCCAATGGGCTCCTCGGCGAGATCCTGGAGTGTTCCCATGACCACCGAGATCATCGAGCGCACGCCCCCGGAGAGACGGAACCCGGAGAGAGCCTCGAAAACATCCTGAGCCAGCCGGATTAGATGAGGAAGGAATGGGTAGCTGTCAATGAAGGCACGCTCATCGATCGTTCCAAGATGGCGGCTGGCCTTGATATCCGCGAGCTGTGCAATGGCGCCCTCGTGACGCTGATATAGCGCACGCAGGGCCGGCTCCTCCGATGGATGTTTCTTAAGAATGCGCTCGGCAACGACCTTGTTGATCTCATCCGAAATGAGGTGCGGTTTCAGCTCGAAACGAGCATTCAAGCGGCCGATCAGGGCGGGCTGGAAGTTGGTGCGGTCGACAACCTTTTCGAGGTCCTGCTGACTGGTGACAATCAACCAGACCTTGCCCTTACCTTTGTTGGCGATCATCTCGGCGAGGCTATTGAGTTCGCCGATGCGTTCGTTGGAATCACCGATGAAGGTGCCCATCTCATCGATCACGAACACCAGGTGCTGAACCTTGCCGCCGGTGGTGGGTTGCGCGTCGACCCAAGCAACAAGCTCATCCGCGATGCTCTCCGCGGTGATCTTCTGGTGACGAAACATGTCGCTGAGCGCGTTCTTGGCCGCCGCGCGATCGTGGTACTCGGCGGGGTCCACCTTGGGCAGAATCTCAGCCAATCGGCGGCGAACCGTCAGCAGGTCATCCCTCCCCGCGGCGCTTCGCCAAGCGTCACCAAACTCTTGCTGATAGGTGCTCTCTAGCTGATCGAGAAGGTCGCGCTGCCTCAGCCGCTGCTCGATGCGAGCGACAACGAAGTTCTCCGACAAACCGATATGACGGTAGAACTCGGAGATGAGAATCTCTCCCACCGAGTTGGGTTCGGTGAGAGATTGACGGCTCTTGATCTCGAACGCGATGGTGCGACACTCGGTGTTGAGCTTCAGCTCCCCTAGGCGTAGCCGTACATCCTGACCGCGCCGAGACTCGGAAAGGTGCTTGACTAGCACGTCGTTGCAAGACTCGCCGGAACCGTCCCCTAGCGGGTCGTTCTGCAACAGATAGCCGAGGACCTTGGCGAAGTGGGACTTGCCTGAGCCGAAGAAACCTGAGATCCAGATACCGACCACGTCGCGCGAAGTTCCGCCACGGCGCAGCGTTTCGCTGGTGTGGGTGAAGGTGTCGAAGATGTGTTTGAACTCGTCTTCGATCTTGTCGGTGACGACGAACTCGCGAATCTCGGTGGCGAGCGTCGACCGATCGAAGACCTTGACGACCCCTTCGACTTGCTGGCCAATGTCCCGTTTGATGATCTCCCGGATCGTCGTCATTGCGCTCTTCTCCCGCTCTGTCGCCGGGCCTGGCCCCGGTTCTTGCTGTTGCCTTGTCATTGCCTTGTCATTGCGTTGTCATTGCCAGAATAGTTTGACCGCGAGATAGTTGCTGCCGTCAGGTTGGTTCAAGAAATGGAGCTTGCCGCCGCGCTCTTCACCAGGAAAGGCGAGCGCGATACGGCCGTTAAGATCGCGCAGACCTCTGAGCACCTCACCGTAGCGAACCAGAGGGTGTAGTGCGACGGTGGAGGAGACGAGAACCGTAGTTCCGGGAGCCTGGACGGTCAACTCTTCAAGCCTCCGCGCGAGTGCGGCCTCAGTGCGCTGCGAGAGCCCCTGGCGCATCCATCGGTAGTCGTCGAACTCATCTTCGTTGAGGTTCTCGATCTCCGCTTCATCCAATTCCTGGAGCAGAAAACCGGTCAAGTCTAGATGAACGAAAGGGATCGTCTCGGCTCGAAGGTGTGGGATGAACGAATCGACCAGGTACTCGCGGAAATCGAGTTCCTTCTTGGGGGGGTAGATCAGCAGAATCGAACTGTCGGTTTTGACTGCCTGATTGGGCTGAAACGGTGTCTTGATGAGATCGTACAGGGCGGCAAAGAGGCGCTGCATCAGGCGATCTCCTCGATGTCCAGCTCGATCACGTTGCCCTGCATGCGAAAGCGAAGATCGTCGGCGCGGTTGAGTTCGCCGAGCGCCTCGATCACCTCGGGGCGATCGAGTGCTAGCAAGCGAAAAATCGGCGCATGGACCAACTCGAGTGGCCGCACGCCAACTAGCCGCAAGGCGCGCACCAGGAGCCGCACGGGAGCTCCGTACAGCGCCGGCCTAACCGTCGTCTTGTTGACGGCGCCTCGCGCCAGCCCGAAATCGCGAATGCTTGCCGCGTACTTTTGAGCCACGGCGGTTCGCGTCTGATCCGACCAGGCGCGCACCTCGGGCCGTTGTTTGGCCGCCTGATCGATAAACAGTCGGACATCCGCGACGGGAAGCGCCAACGGTGCGCGACGCAGACGCGGGAAAAGCCATTCGGTGCCCAAGTCCGCAACCAACCGATCGTTGAGCGCCAGAAGAACATAGGCCGTGAGACCACGCTCTGCCTCTGAATCGCAACGATGCCACTCCCGGAGGAACGCCGCGAAGACAGGGTGATCGGCATCTAGAATGTACCGGGACTTCAGCTCTTGCCAGATCTTCTGCCGTGCAGCGACGGACCTGCGGGCGAGACAATTCTCAGTGATGACCTGCGCACGGTAGGCCAGTGACGACACCGGGGCCCGCTGCGCGGCGAGCAGGAGATGCAAGTCGGTATACAACGCCGAACGGGCGGAAAGGCGCGACGTGTACGGCGCGCGAGGGCTGAGCGCTGGAACCAGCCAGTGGCCGTTCTCAGGCCGGATGCGTGCTACGGCTCCCACGGCTACGGCCCTGCCTCCTGGGCGCCGCGGGAGTGTTTGCTAGAGGCTCCACCAGAAGTCACCCACTGATCGACCTCCGCGAGCTTGAACTTCCAGAGCCGACCCATGCGATGGGCAGGCATGCCCTTCTCGTTGATCCAGACGTAAATGGTGTCCCTGCTGACGCCGAGGTACTCGGCGATCTCTTCCACGGATCTCCAGCGATCATCCATCAAACGTACCCTGGTTACGGAGGTTCACTCCAGGTTTCCTCGACATCTTTCCTCGGTGTTTTCGAGCCTGATCCTAGCAGGTCAGAGAAACGAAGCAGAGAGGCATTCGTCCCGATTTAATACGGTTTGACAAGGCCAAGCAGGGTTTTAGGGGCGCGATCACGCCAAGTCGATCCCCAGGGCGAGGTCGATACTAGGGCGCTGTGTGCCCCGTGCCACTCGTAACTATCTCAGCAGCGAACCTCGCTACGCAGGCTGTGTGGCTGACCAGCACATCTGCGAGTGCTAGGACTGTTCGCGAAATGAGGACCTAGGAGAAGAACATGGGACAAGGCCAGTGCCCGCCCCCCTGTTTCACCCAGTCCCGTCAAGTTGCAGTCCAGATTGACCCTATTGTGACCCAAATCACCTTTGGGCCACCTCCGGCGGTGGGCGGTCCTTTAGCTAAACGCTAAACCATTGAAAACAATGAAGTTAACTGGAGCCGACGAGCGGATTTGAACCGCTGACCTGCTGATTACGAATCAGCTGCTCTACCAACTGAGCTACGTCGGCTATGAAGGGGTTGGGAGGCCCCTGGGAGGCCGGGCGGGATGCTCGGGGATTGTAGGCGATGTGTGGTTGTGGGTGCAACGGTTGAGTGGCGGCGGCGCGGACTTGGGTGTGGGTCCTCTCTGGCCTCTGGCCTCTGGCCTCTGCCGCGGCCTCTTGCG
>QIHU01000531.1 GCA_003231035.1 Acidobacteriota bacterium | reverse complement strand
GCCGAAGGTTCGTTCCGTGCGGTGGATCGTGCCCTCCCAGTCGTCGGACTCTTGTTCGCGGGTGCCTGAGATGGTCACTACCTTGTCCTCTAGGGTCACAGTCACGTCTTTCTTGGCCATACCGGGAAGTTCCACGGCTACCTGGTAGTCATCCGCGGTCTCGCGAATATCCACAGGGGGGACCCAGCCCCGGGGTTCGGGTGTTTCCGGCATGAAGGTCCTCAGTAAGGCCGGACCGAAGAAATCATCGCCTAAGAAAGTGGGAGGAGTGAGGTTTCGGGGTGTTCTGCGAGTCAAAGCGCGATGGATCATGAGGTCATTCTCCTTTTTATTATATTTTTGGGCGAACCGAATTGCCCGCATTCATGAGTGCACAACGCGAAGGTTTCGTCGATAATTCCAAGAAATCCAAAAATCTTAGCGGCAAGCACTAAGATTAATGAGTTTCCCGTGCCTCTTCTGACTGCCAAAGCCAGATTTCAGGATCAGTTAGCTTGGTTCAGCGTCGAATCCAGCCTTAAGGCCAATACTGAGGCGGCCCAACGTGGGGCCTCCTGCCATCCTCAAGCCAAGAAGGACTCCCCCACCACCTCTGCAAAGCCAGCAAAATCAGGGTAAACTCCAGTTGACCCCAAAAGGAGGAAAAATACGTTCGCTCCTCATGGGTCCAAACTGTGAGGGGAGCTTATTTTCATGCGCGTACTTGAGTTATTCTGTGGGATCGGTGGGTGTGCCGCGGCGCTCCCGGAGTCGGCGGAGGTAGCTGCCGCGATTGATATCAACCGTGGGGCCTTAGCGGTCTACAGCAGCAACTTTGATCACCCGGTGGAAGTGCGAACCATCGAGTCGATGGAAACGCCGGAGTTGCGCAAATACCAGGCAGATTTGTGGTGGATGTCGCCACCGTGCCAGCCGTTCACCCGGCGTGGGCGCTATCGCGACGACCGCGACCCTCGGACCCGGGCCATTCTGGCCCTGCTGGATCCGATCAAACGCATTAAACCGCCCTACATCATCGTCGAGAACGTGGCCGGCTTTTCCGGTTCACGAACCCACGATCTGTTGCGCAAGACTCTCGACCGGGCTGGCTACGAGGTTGAAGAGCACTATTTGAACCCGGCCGAAATGAACATCCCGAACTATCGGGAGAGGCTGTTCCTCGTTGCCGGTCGCGAGAAACTCAACCCGCTGAAGGTCAAACGCCGCAAGGCCAAGTCGCTGGCCAGTTATCTCGACCCAGATCCAGACGCGAGGTTGATGGTGGAGCCCGAGGAAATCGAGAAGTACCACCGGGCCATCGATATCGTCGATGTCAACGACCCGACAGACATCACCGCCTGCTTCACCTCCGCCTATGGACGCTCCTTGGTGCGCAGCGGTTCGTACCTCAAAGTGGGCGACAATGAGCTACGCCGCTTCTCGCCGACGGAGATTCTGCGATTTTACCACTTCCCCAAGAGCTATGTCATCCCGCGTGGCCTGCCGCTGGGAAGCAGTTGGCGCCTTCTGGGTGACAGCCTTTCGGTTCCGTCCGTGCAAGCTGTTTTTTCGCAGATTCCCGGCCTCTAGAGTAGCGGCCTCCATGTGCTAGAATTTGGCTGCGTTTACTATCCGAGTACCGCTTCGGTGCGCGTCTTCGCGATGCATCGGAGCCGGTTGATCGGGCTTTCGAATCGAGCACGCAAGGAGAGATAATGCCGCATCGTTTTCCCCAGGAGGCCGTGCTTCGAGATGGCCAGAAACTGCTGATTCGCCCCTTCTCGGGGCGCGACACCAGTGCCTTGCACGAGTTTTTCCTCCGCCTACCGGCCGACGTTCGGCGCTTCGCCTGGGACCGAGTGACCGACCGTTCCTTGGTGGAGAGCTGGGGCAACAACATCGACTACTCGAAGGTTCTGCCCCTCCTCGCCCTGGACGGCAATACCATTGTCGCCGATGCCACCCTCCACCAACGCCGACGCGGGCCCTTGCGCCTGGTGGGTCGAATCAAGTGGCTGATGGACCCCGCCTTCCGGGGACTCGGCCTAGGCACCACGTTGGTCAACAACTTCATCGCCATCGCTCGCGATAGTGGCTTGCACTTCCTCACTTGCATGCTGATCGCCGAGGAAGAGGCCGACGCCATCAAGACTTTTCGTCAATTGGGCTTTGCCGAACATGTCTTCCCGGGCTACGGGGTCGACCCGGATGGCAATCCGCACGACATGATCAAGTTGATTCTCGACCTAACTCCCAAGAACTAGTTTCGAGACCTGGATCGAGGCCCGATCGCCGCCAAATCGGGGACACCTCCTTCCCCTCTAGGGGACAATCCGTCGTCTCAGCTCGGCTCCCTCCTGGCATGAGCCATGCTTGAAGGTAGAGGCGTGACCTCAACGAAACGCGGATCAGGGCGGCGGCGAGTTCCGCCGGTCCTGTCTCTACTCCTCCTCTCGCTGGGAGCTGCGCTCGCCGGGCCAGTTCTCGCGACCGACCTGGCGGCGGGCGAAGAGCCTTACCTAGGTAGCCGGCCGGCCGCGCTCCAGCCCGTCGATGGCGAGAGGATCGATGGACGGCGCTGGTTGGAGGAGATCCAGCTACTGATCAGCGACGCCGAGCGAGCGCGTTTCTTGAGCCTCGGCGGCAACGGCGAACGCGAGACCTTCATCCACCTATTCTGGCAACGTCGCGACCCCACTCCTTTCACCCCGGAAAACGAACTACGCCGCCGCTGGACAGAGCGCTTGGGCCAGGCCCGGCAGTGGGCCTCCCGGGCTGGGATCGCCGATCTTTCGGACCCACGAGCCGAGGCGATTCTGCTACTGGGAGAACCTCGGCGCATCTTCGAGCTGCCCTGCACCAAACCATGGGGAGATTTTCCAATTCAGCCGCTCGAGGTCTGGTACTACCCCTCGAAGAGCTACCGCGGCCCCGCGAACGCGGTGACCTATCTGATCTTCTTGCTCCCTGACTCGCTCTTCCCGGTCAACTCCGGCGAAGACGCCAGCCTGCGTCACGTCCGCCACTGGGCGCCGACCGAGGGTGTCTCCGGCCTGCTCTTTCCGCGCTACCGAAGCCGCTTTAACACCGACTTCGTGACCCTGCGCTCGATTGCCGAAAGTGTCGATCGCGGTCTGTGCTACCGGCGCCACCAGGCGGAGTTCGAAGCCCTCGAGCGAGCGCTCGGCGAGGCGTTGTCGCGCGAGCAGATCGAAGAGATCGCCCAGCTATCCACCTGGCTTGGCGCCGGAACCTCCACGGATCTCGGCGAGTTACCGATCGCCGCCGCTTCGCTGCCGGCGAAGGTGCGTATCGCCTATCCAGGATTGCGCGGCGACGAGACTGTCGCCGAGTTTCGTCTCGACCTCGAACGGGCCCCACTGGCCTCCTTGCCCGGTCAAGACCCTTTGCAGCATCTGGCCATCAGCGGCGAGTTCGTCGCCGCCTCAGTTCCCCATTCTCACTTCCTCTTTCGTGCCTACCTATCCCGACTGCGCCCCTGGGACGACGACCTCGAAAGTCCGCTTTCCTTCCTCTTCCACCGAACGCTTCCTCCGGGTCACTACACCTTGGCACTCAGCGTTGAGGAACTGGAGAGCGGCCGGCGCTTCCGCGACCTCTTCGAACTCCACGTCCCAGACCTTCGCCTAGCTCCTCCGGGAGACCGCCTGCCACCGCCCGCCGGCCCTCGGCGCGCCACCCTGCTGAGCGAAGCAAGGCCGGCGCTGGTTCTACGCCGCGAGAGTCTAGAGATACTGCCTCCACCCGATGGGCTTCACCTCGGCCCTCTCGAAGTCCAGGCCATGGTCACCGGCGAGAAGATCGCGACCGTGCGCTGGCAACTCAACGGAGAGCCGGTCACCAGCTTGCAAACTCCTCCCTTCACCGCCCAACTCGACCTGGGTCGCCAACCGCGACCGCACCGCGTGAGCGCCACCGCTCTTTCAATCGATGACCGCGCACTCGCCCACGACTTCATCGAAATCAACGCCGGACCGCACCAGTTCCGGGTCCAACTGATCGAGCCACAACCCGGAGGTAGCTACCCGGTGAGCGCTCCCGCGCGGGTCCGCCTAGACCTACCGCCGGGCGCACAGCTCGACCGGGTGGACTTCTACTTGGACGACGAACTCGTCGCCACCTCCCGTACCCCTCCCTTCCTGGTCGCCATCCCGGTGGTCCAGCCGGGGCAGATCGGCACCATCCGCGCCGTGGCGCGACTGAGCGACGGGCGCAGCGCCGACGACGGCCTGCTGATCAACAGCGGTACCGCCAACGAAGAGGTGGAGGTCGACCTGGTGGAGATCTTCCTCTCCGCGAGCGAAGGGCTCGATCGACCGGTGCGCGACCTAGAAGCGAGCGACTTCGCCGTCTACGAAGACGGGATTCGCCAGTCGATCTCGCGCTTCGAGCGGGTGGAGAACCTGCCGCTCCACGCCGCCGTATTGATGGACACATCGCAGTCGATGCAAGGCAGGCTCGGGCGCGCCACCAGCGCCGCCCGCCGCTTCTTCGACACCGTGGTCACCCACAAGGACCGAGCCGCCCTGCTCACCTTCAACCAAGCCCATGAACTAGTAGTTCCCTTCACCGACGACGTCGCTCAGCTCGACGCTGGTCTGGAAGAGCTGCGCCCCTCCGGCAGCACCGCCCTCTTCGACAGCCTGGCTACCGCGCTCTACTACTTCGGCGGCCTCGAAGGCAAACGAGCCTTGATTCTGCTGACCGACGGCGCCGAAGAGAACAGCCTGATCGGCTACGGCGGGGTTCTCGACTACGCGCGCCGGGCCGGAGTCGCCATCTATCCCATCGCCCTGCGCAGCCAGGGAAAGTTTGGCCGCACCTCGGGTGGACGGATGGCCAAGAGCAGCCCATCACTCCTCACCCGGCTCAAAGCGCTGGCCCAACAGACCGGCGGCCGCGCCTACACCATCGACACCGTCGAAGAGCTGGACCCCATCTACACCGCGATCGAACGCGAACTGCGTTCGCAGTACCTGATCGCTTATCAGTCCTCCCAAGGCAGCTCCGGCCCCGACTTTCGCAGCGTCCGCGTTGAGGTGCTACGCCCTGGGGTGAGCGCCCAGACCCAACGCGGCTACTACGCCGATTAGGCAAGCGAAGGGTCCAGCCGGCCCGGGGACTTGCCATCGAGGCCACATGGCGGTAAACTCTGCGCCAACTGGCTGGGGTTCGTCATTATTTGGAGGTTTCACACGGAGGGTTTGCCTTGCCAAAAGCTGCCACCATTTATGAAGCTCTGGGAGGACCTGGAGTCCTGCACGCCTCGACGCACAGTCTCGACGATTTTCGAGGTTGCATCCGCGACGGCCTCCCCTATTCAGCACTCGAAGCCATCATGTCCACTTTCCATCTAGAACGCGAACAGGTCTCCTCCGCTCTGCGACTCCCACTGCGCACGCTCACCCGGCGCAAGCGCGAGCAACGGCTGAACCCTGACGAGAGCGACCGCCTCTTTCGGTTGGCTCGTATCGCGGCACAAGCAGTCGAGGTGCTCGGCAGCCAAGAAAAAGCCGCATCCTGGCTGAGGCACCCCAATCGAGCCCTGTCCAACCAGAATCCGGTGGATCTCCTTGACACCGACGCCGGAGTTCGTCAAGTCGAAGAGATCCTCGGCCGCATCGAGTACGGCGTCCACAGCTAGTGCCTAACCTTCTCTCTCTGATTCATGGCAACGCATCCTTCAGGCCGCACCAGGCCCACTGTATGGCGCCTGCTGGCTGCGCGCTACACCGACGACGCCTTTGACGGCGAGGGGGCCCGCCTCTTCGGCGGCCGCTGGAACCACGGCGGAACGCCGATGGTCTACACCTCCTCCAGCCTGTCATTGGCGGCGCTAGAGCTGTTCGTCCATTTGGAGCCCGAGACCGCTCCTGACGATCTGGTGGCAATTCGTGCCACCCTGCCTTCGGAGCTGCCCATTCCGAAACTCACTCCCGCGGCCCTGCCCAAAAGCTGGCGCACCTATCCGGCGGCGGAAAGCCTCAAGAGTCTCGGTACCCGCTGGGCACAGTCCCGCGATAGCTTGGCACTCTGGGTGCCCTCCTCCATCATTCCCACCGAGCGCAACCTGCTGATCAACCCGCGCCACCCGGAAAGCCACCGCATCCAGGTGGAAACGGTCGAGCCCTTCCACTTCGATCCACGCATGTGGAAGCAGGAGCAATAGTCCCCGCCGCGCTTGAGCTCGGAGGTCTTCTTCTCGTTGGCGGTGAGTGGCCGCTACTCGGACACCTCCGACCATGCAGCGAGCTTCCCACTCTCGAAACCATCGGCGAACAGCGCCGGCATGCCAGGCACCAGCGTGGCCATCTCAATCGAAGGGACCGCTCCCGCCTCCAGCGCCACGACCGTCATGGAAAGCGACTCGGGCGCCGCCGTGGACGAGAAGCCGAAGCTGAACAAGGTCCCCCAGTCGAGAGAATCCTCGGCCGCGGGAGCTTGCCACGAGACGGCGCTCGCCGACACCGTCCCTACCCAATCGGTGGCGGGGTCGGTATCCGGGTCGTTGAAAGTCAGCGAACTCGCCATGGCTCCCGAGGGCAAGGGCACGGAGATCGAGCGCACTTGGCGGTCGAAATCATGGTTCATCACCCCATACTCGTAGCGGTAAAGACCCCCGCCCTCATAGGAGACCCGCACCGCGACCTGAAGACGGCCCACGCCCGTATCAAAAGTAACATTCAGTGCATCGCGCCCAGGGAACAGTGGATCGACCCAGCCGTTGACCACCGGCCCTTGGCGGAAGTTGCCCACCAAGCCGAAATCCCACACCCCGCCATCCAGATCGGGATCTACTTCCCGGTAGCCCATCGAGTTGAAGATGTTCACGTCGTCGCGGATGACGTACCAGGAATCGAAGTAGTACCGCGCGCCGGGCTGAGCGAGATCGGCCTCCATCACCGCCATCCGACGATCGAAGTCGTCGAGTTCGGGCGGAATGTCCTCCTCGTCGTCGCAATCCGGGTCAAAGATCGAGCCGCAC
Organism: Acidobacteriota bacterium; assembly: GCA_003231035.1. Taxonomy (GTDB): domain Bacteria; phylum Acidobacteriota; class Thermoanaerobaculia; order Multivoradales; family SZUA-115; genus SZUA-115. The sequence goes on along the minus strand of QIHU01000531.1, from coordinate 10,204 downwards.
CGCTGCCAGATCCCCGTGTGGGCGGTGACCTCGTCGCGCGGGCCCAGGAACTGGCGGCGTTCATTAGTGACCTTTCCGTACACATCGGTACAGCCGCTGGTCGGATGGCCGACCGCTCCGGTGCCTGCCCACAGAATATGGCCGGCGAAACAGGGCGGGCAATTGTTGTTGACGGTAGCGAAGGCATGCTTGAGGGAAGACTGCGCGATCTGCTCCAGCCGACCGTTGCTCTCCCGATACAGCGACCAGACCAAGAACGGATGCTGGTCGTTGTTATAGGGCGGCTTCGGGTTGGCGGTGAACTTCCGGTACCAGGGTATCTCCGCCGTGCCCACGTTCATCAACGCGGCCGTCGGAGTCATCACCACCCGCACCCCCGCCTCGCGAACCGTCTGCCCAACCTGAGGGATGTCGGTCAAGGCCACGTCGATCACCCCTGTCCACGTCGGATTGGAACACCCGGTGCCCGTCGTCCCCACCGGGAGATCGGTCGAAGCCTCGAGCCCCAAACTAGCGATGGCCAGACCTGCGCGCCGCGGCATGCCCAACAACCGGGCCAACAGCGGCGACAAGCGAACGTCCATGTAGGTAATGCGCAGCCCGCCGTCCTCGTCCAAATAAAGGTGCATCAAATCGGCCACCAGCAACTCGCGCCCCTGGCGATCGACCAACGAAAGGGTGTGCGGCTCCGAGCCCGGTCGCAGCTCAAACTGCTCCAGCGAAACCTCCCCCCCTGGCCAGTGCAAGCCAAACCCCTCCCGCACTCGCAAGCCCCCCGAGACAAACCCCTGAAACGACCGCCCCACCGACGCAAAACGCAGCCCATGAGGAACCGGAGAATGAAAACTCAACGCACCCGAAGGCGTCCCCAACTCCCCTTCTGGGGCCACCAGCCGCAACCCAAGATCGCCTAACAGCTCCATGTTGAACCGCAATTCGATCCGCGCATCCCGAGCCACCCACACCCGAGCTTCCAACGGCTCCACACGCCCCACCACCACCGAATCCGCCGCCAAAAAGCTCGAAATCCCCAGCACCAAAACCAGGCCGCCACCGCCCCACCGAAGCCATGTCCACAACAACCGCATACAACACTCCCAAAGAAACCAGCACCGCCAACGTCGCGACTCCTCCCAGTCTACCCCCGCCAGCCCCCAATCCCCCACCCCCCCAAGAACAACCCTACTCCCACCCTTGGCAGCCATCCCCCCCTGGTGTAGACTTTGCCGCGCCACAAAGAGCCCAGGTAGCTCAGTTGGTAGAGCACGCGACTGAAAATCGCGGTGTCGGTGGTTCGATTCCGCCCCTGGGCACCAACTAACCCCTTTTAGAATCAATGGTTTGCGCGGACTTAGCCGGAGGCTGGGTAGGGCTGGGATTTGCGTGAGCAAACAATAAGCAAACAGGTTGCGGGGGTTGGGGAGCGTTGGAATGGGCTGGCACTTAGTTAGCACCTGTCTCTCTGGCCGGCTCCGGCGCACTGAGACAGGCACACTTGCACCAACTCGCGAGACAAGGCATACTCAATAAGATAAGATCAGTGAAAACATGCGGCTTCCGTCCCTCCCGGATCGCCCAAGGGAGATGTGCCATGCGACGATTCGTCCAGTCTTTGCTTCTCTGCCTCCTGGTCGGAACTCCTGATTCTCTACTCAGCCAGCTGCTGCCGGTCGGCAACGAATTTCAGGTGGCTCCGGCGACTGCCGGCCCGCAAACAAGGCCAAAGGTCGCCATTGCAGACGACGGTGGTTTTATCATCGCTTGGCAGCAAGATACCGTCGACGCGCGCCGTTTCGCCGCTGATGGCACGCCGCTCGACTCCGGCTTCCAGTTCCCCTCCTCGACCACGCTCGGTGCTTCGGGGGGCTTCGTTTCGATGGCCGGAGACGGTAGTTTCATCGCCGTTTGGAACAGCTTCACCCTAGGGCTACCGGGGCGCGAGGTGGAGGCTCGGCGCTTTTCATCGGACGGCAGTGCGCTGGCTCCGCAGTTCCAAGTGAACAGCTTCACCACCGGTTACCAGGGGTCGCCGAAGCTCGCGACTGGACCCGACGGCGAGTTCGTCATTACCTGGACCAGTGACGGTTCCCTCGGCAACGACACCGACTACGCAAGCATCCAGGCACGCCCCTTCGACAATATGGCCGTCGCACAGTCTGACCAGTTCCAGGTCAACGTCAGGGCGGCCTGGTACCAAGAGTTTTCCGCGATCGACTTCCAGTCCACTGGCGACTATATCCTCGTGTGGCAAGAGACTGGCGGCGAGTTTGGCGACCAATCCTGCCACTGCGTCCTGGGCCGACGATTCGACGCCAATGGAATTCCCTTCGGCCAAGTGGAGTTCCGCATGGACCGGAAGTTCTTTTCCAGCGTCGCCCTGCATCCGCGAGTCGCCGTCGCCAACGATGATGGTTTCATGACGGTTTGGGCCGCGAGTACCCTCACCGGTAACGATCCGGACGGCGGCATCTACGCGGTCAAGTACGACGCCTCGGGGGTACCTGCCGATTTCGAGTTCCAAGTCAACACCGTCACCACCGGCAGGCAGCGCTCCCCCGAGATCGCCGCCACGCCAGACGGCGGGTTTCTGGTGGTGTGGTCCTCCGCCAGTTCCGAGGGCACGGACTCCGATGGCGACAGCATTCAGGCCCGGCGCTACGACTCTGACGGCCGGCCCTTCGGTCCACAGGTACAAATCAACACCGTCACCGCCGGCAACCAGCGGTACCCCAGCGTCGCGGTCTCAGCGGGTGGTCAAGCGGTCGTGACCTGGGAAACCGACCTCGGCCTGCCCCCCTTCACCAACGACGATTCCGTCGCCCAAAGGTTTCTGCTCACCAGTTTCGTGGGCAATATTGTCTGGAGCGACCGAAATCGTGACGGCATTCAGGACCCCGAGGAGCCGGGTTTCCCCGGTGTCAGCGTCGAGCTCTTCCAGGACGGCAACCCGGTCGCCATCAGTACCACGGTGACCGACGCGAGCGGCTTCTTCAACTTCTCCGACCTGGCGGCCGGCCAGTACCAATTGCGCTTCATTCCACCGACCCCAACCACCGAAATCTCTCCGCAAGGCCAGGGCCTCGACGCGAGCTTAAATAGCGATGCCGATCCGGTGACCGGCTTCACCGCCAGCTTCGCACTGGCGGCTGGCGAAGCGATCAGCACGCTCGATGCCGGCATGCTGGAAACTCAGCTCTTCGTAGACGGTTTCGAGACCGGTAACACCGGGTCCTGGACTCTCACCACACCTCCCTGAGTCCTCTTCCAGGCCACCCGTGCCAGAGCCGGGTGGCCTAAACGCTTCTAGCCCGTCGGGTTACGAAGGCGCACTGGCGCCGGGTGATGTTTCTGAAGGAGGATCGATCTATTCAAGCTCACTCTTGCCACCTGCTGCGCGGCTAACCTCCGCGGCCTCCAGTTTTGCTCGCCCACGGTGCGCGAGATAGCCCGACACGCTTCCCCCCACTAGAGTGAGAATGTACAAAGGATCCTCTAGCGGAATAAACGGTAACAGATCGATTGGGCTGACCAACAGGACGACGGAGACTCCCGCGGTGCTCCAGCTTAGCAACTCTAGAACGACATACCGTAGCCTACTCCGGAGCAGAACACCCCAAGAGGACGACCGTTACGCTCGCGGCGATGCGCGACGGAATAGGTAATTCGGCCTGAAAGAGAAGCGACCACGTCATTCGTAATCAGCAGGTCAGCGGTTCAAATCCGCTCGTCGTCTCCAGTTAACTTCTTTGTTTTCAATGGGTTAGTGGATTTGGCTCAAGGGCCCAATCGTGGCTCTAGGGCGACTTGGGTCACATTTGGGTCAAGTTGGACTGTAACTTGGTGGGATTGGGTGAAACAGCGAAGCCCTATGAAGCGGGATGAAACGGCTCTCGGCAAGATCGATGGCCGCGCGAAACTTCACCGTCAATAAGCGATCTCCCTGGTGACGGCGGCTCAGCGAGCGACCATGCCACGCACAGTCGCCGCTGGCCGACACCTCCAGAGCCTGGCACATCGCGCCGATATGGAACTTTGTTCCCCTTGTCGCAAATGAACGCGTACCTCACGGCTGGCGCTCCGAGAAGATCGCGACAGCTCTTTCTAGGATCTCTCGCTTCTGGGTGACCCGCGACAGGTCGAGGCGCAAACGCCGCACTTCCTCGTCGCGATCCTTGAGCCGGCCAGCACCCGGAAAGGCCTGTTCTGGATCCCCTTCCAGTTGTACGCGCCATCGGTACAACATCTCTGGGCGGATGTCCAGATCCCGAGCCACCTCAGAGACCTTGTGCCCACCCTGTGTGACCAGGCGGACTGCCTTTAGCTTGAACTCCCGACTGAAACGCCGTCAGGCCGAACTCATCGAACTCCGCCTTAGCCGGATACCAAGGCTTATGACTGGTGTCCACGAAACCGGGGGAAGATGAAGTAGTATCTGTAAGGGAGAGGCGAGGAGCTTTCGGTCATCTCCCCCAAAACTACACCTTGGTTCCTGTAGAAGCGGTCGAGATACGCCGCTACGTCCAAGACGCTATCGAATTGGATCTCGAATCTTTCCGGGTAGCCTCCGCTCTGGACAACAGATTGCCTCAAGTCACGATCGACTCACTGGAGCGCCTTGGGCGAATGCTCGTTTATTGCCAGCTATGACCGAGCCTGCCAAGATGAGGGAAAAGTGGGAGGAGGCCATGCCCGGTCGGGTAGGAACCCTCTTTCACCGCCTGTGGCAAGACGTGTCTTGGTTGGTCGCCACCTGGGAAGTATTCAAGGAGCTGTTCTCCCGCGGTCCCAAGCAGGCCGAGTTGCTGACTTGGGCAGCACCGGATCTCTTCCGGTTGCTCGACCGTCTCCTTGTACAGGATCTTTTCCTTGCCTTGAGCCGATTGACCGATCCCGCAAGAGACAGAGGGAGGGACAACGTCTCCCTAAGTGCGTTGGCCATGGAGGCTGACGAGGTCGACGATAGGAAGCTAGCGACCGAGATCAAGACTACGGTCAAAGAGATACGCGCGAGCTGTCAGCCACTTCTGGAGAGACGTAACAGAGTCCTCGCCCACTCTGATCTAGCTACGGCATTAGACCCGGAAAAGGAGCTGATGCCAGGGATTACGTTCGATGAAACAGACAACCTAGTACAAAAAGTTGTTGCACTGCTTCAGAGTATAGAGCTGCACTATTGCGATAGTTCGACGATCTACGACGCCAAGTTGGTCAGTGTCGATGCTGAGAATCTTGTAGCTCTTCTTCAGCTAGCAAGGCAAGGAGAAGAAGAATCACGCTGCCAAGGTGACAGCCGCTGATCAATACGCCACTCAAGCTACGCAAGCTGATGCCTCACCCGTCTTGGGAACGGCTCAACTGGATAGAGCACCGAACTACGGAACAGGAGGTGTGGAGTTCGAACCCCTGTGGGTGAGAAATTTCTTGTCCCTTTCCCCAATATTCTGCGGGCCACGGTTTTCGTGCGGTAGCGCCGAGCTGCCTCTGGCGTCGGTCCTTCTCTGCCGGGATGCGCTCGCTGAGGGCGGTACCGCGCGGTGGGAAGTGCCCAAGAGCACTGTTGACAGGTACAATCCTCTGCGCCGCACCGAATTTTCGTGAAGCGTGGTCCGCGCCTGGGCCAGGAGAGGTCCTGTCCGAGCGCGCGGGAAGCATCGGCGGCAACGCTCTCTGAGGGAGAGATCAGGATATGGAACAGGGCCAGCTCAATTGGATCACCAGCTTCATCTGGGGGATCGCCGACGACGTTCTTCGCGACCTCTACGTCCGTGGCAAGTACCGGGACGTCATCCTCCCGATGACCGTGCTGCGCAGGCTCGATGCCGTCCTGGAGCCGACCAAGCAGGCGGTGCTCGACATGCAGGCGTCGCTGGACAAGGCGGGCGTGGTCGAGCAGGATCCGGCCCTGCGTCAGGCTGCCGGCCAGGCTTTTTACAACACTTCGAAATTCACCTTGCGGGATCTCAAGGCGCGCTCCAGTCAGCAGCAGCTCCGGGCCGATTTTGAGGCCTACCTCGACGGCTTCTCGCCCAACGTGCAGGAGATTCTCGACAACTTCGAGTTCCGCCACCAGATTCCGCGCCTGTCGCGGGCCGATGCCCTCGGCACCCTGATCGAGAAGCTCACCTCGCCGGAGGTCAACCTGAGCCCCGCCCCGGTCCTCAGCAGCGACGGTTCGGTCCGCCATCCCGGCCTGGACAACCACGGCATGGGCTCGATCTTCGAGGAGCTGGTGCGCAAGTTCAACGAAGAGAACAACGAGGAGGCGGGCGAGCACTGGACGCCGCGCGACGCGGTGCGGCTGATGGCCAGGCTGATCTTTCTGCCGATCGCCGACGAGATCGAATCGGGGACCTACTTGCTCTACGACGGCGCTTGCGGCACCGGCGGCATGCTGACGGTGGCGGAAGATACCCTGCAACAGCTCGCCGAGGAGCACGGCAAGCAGGTGGCCACCCACCTCTACGGCCAGGAAATCAATGCCGAGACCTACGCCATCTGCAAGGCCGATCTGCTGCTCAAGGGCGACGGGGAAGCGGCGGACAACATCGTGGGTGGCCCCGAGCATTCCACTCTCGCGAATGACGCCTTTCCCGCTCGCGAGTTCGACTTCATGCTCTCCAACCCGCCCTACGGCAAGAGCTGGAAGAGCGACTTGGAGCGCATGGGCGGCAAGAAGGGCATGCGCGACCCGCGCTTCGTGGTCGAGCACGGCGGTGACCCGGAGTTCTCGCTGGTCACTCGCTCGAACGACGGCCAGATGCTCTTCTTGGCCAACATGCTCTCGAAGATGAAGCAGAGCACCCCGCTCGGCAGCCGCATCGCCGAGGTTCACAACGGCAGCTCGCTGTTCACGGGGGACGCCGGCCAGGGCGAGAGCAACATCCGCCGCTGGATTCTAGAGAACGACTGGCTGGAAGCGATCGTCGCCCTGCCGCTCAACATGTTCTACAACACCGGCATCGCCACCTATATCTGGGTGTTGACCAACCGCAAGCCCGAGCACCGCCGGGGCAAAGTCCAGTTGATCGATGCCACCGGCTGGTCTCAGCCGCTGCGCAAGAACCTCGGCAAGAAGAACTGCCAGCTGGGCGAAGCCGACATCCGGCGCATCTGCGACACCTTCCTCGCCTTCGATGAAAGCGAGAAGAGCAAGATCTTCCGCAACGCGGACTTCGGCTACTGGAAGGTCACCGTCGAACGGCCATTGCGCATCGAGGGCGTGGAGCCGGGCCGCGCCTACAAGGCGGCCGATATCAAGCGGTTGAAACAGGAGGGCACCCGTTGCGAAGAGGCTCCGGCCGTGATCAAGAAGATCCACAACAAGGGCACGCCGCCGGACCCCTTGCACGGCCTGTTCGAGACGACCCTCGACGGCCAAGCGGCCGTGGTCGAGTACGAGCCCGACACTGATCTGCGCGACAGCGAGCAGATCCCGCTCACCGAAAAGGGCGGCATCGAGGCCTTCCTGAAGCGCGAGGTGCTGCCCCACGTGCCCGACGCCTGGTACCGGGCCGAGAGCGTCAAAACCGGCTACGAGATCAGCTTCACGCGCTACTTCTACAAGCCCAAGCCGATGCGCGGCCTGGAGGAGATCCGGGCTGACATCCTGGCGCTCGAAAAAGAGACCGAGGGGCTGTTGGGCGAGATCCTCGGGGGCGAGATCCTCAGGGAGGCGGTCTGATGACGATCCAACGCTACTCCGTCACGCCGCACCCGATCGAGACTCTGCTCACCTGGGTGAAGTCCGGCGAGATCGCCATCCCCGAGATCCAGCGCCCCTTCGTCTGGGACGCCATTAAGGTGCGCAACCTGCTCGACTCGCTCTACCAAGGCTACCCGGTCGGCTACCTGATCTCCTGGCGCAACCCGACGGTCAAACTCAAAGACGGCACAGCCTCGGCCGGCAAGCGGATCTTGATCGATGGCCAGCAGCGGGTCACCGCGCTGATGGCAGCGTTGCTCGGCCGCGAGGTGTTGACCAAGGACTACCGCACGGTGCGCATCCGCATCGCCTTCCATCCGGGCGAGGAACGGTTCGAGGTACGCAACCCCGCCATCGCCAAGAGCAAAGCGTGGATTGAAGATGTTTCCAGCCTCTTTGCCAGCGAGATCTACCTCGGCGATGTGACCGACGACTATGCGGCGAAGAACCCGGAAATCAACAAGTCGCGAATCGGGCGAGTGCTCGAACGGGTGGCGAAGATCACCAGCAACCACGTTGGCCTGATCGAGCTGGCAGAAGATCTCGATATCGAGACGGTCACCAAGATCTTCGTGCGGGTCAACTCGGCGGGTGTCGAGCTCTCCCAAGCCGACTTCGCCATGTCGAAGATCGCGGTCAACGAGAGCTTCGGCGGCAATGTGCTGCGCAAGGCCATCGACTACTTCTGCCACCTGGCGAAGGCGCCGGAGTACTTCTCGCGTATTGAGAAAGCCGATCCGGCCTTCACCGCCTCGGAGTTCTGGCCGCGCATGAAGTGGCTCAAGGAGGTCAACGAGGACCTCTACGACCCCACCTACACCGACATGCTCCGCGTTGCCTTCACTTCGCAGTTCCGGCGCGGCAAGTTGCAGGACCTGGTGGCGCTGCTCTCGGGCCGCAACTTCGAGACCCGCGAATATGAAGAGGCGATCACCGAGGAGTCCTTCGCCCGGTTGAAGGCCGGCATCGAAGCCTTCATGAACAAGACCCACTTCGACCGGCTCACCATGATCCTGCGCTCTTCCGGGTTTCTAACCAGAAGCCTAATCCGCAGCCAGAACGCGGTCAACTTCGCCTACATCCTTTACCTTCGCGGCCGCGCCGAAGGGCTGCCCGCCGACGATATCGAGCGGCTGGTCCGCCGCTGGTATGCAATGTCGATTCTCAAGCGACGCTACTCCAGCAACCCAGAGACCGCTTTCGACCTCGACATCCGTCAGATCGAGAGTCAGGGCCTCTTGAGCTACGTCGAAGCGGTGATCGAAAGCGAGCTGCCCGACAGCTACTGGACCGGCATGCTGCCGCAGCTGATGGACACCTCCTCCTCGACCAGCCCCTACTTCATCGCCTACCAGGCGGCCCAGGCGCGCCTGGGCGACCGTCCAATGGGCAAGACACTGGATGGTGCAATGAGAGGCGGCCCAGGCGCGCCTGGGCGACCGGGGCTTCCTGTCTACCGACATCACCGTGCGCGACCTGCTGCTCAACCGGGGCGACAAGCACCACGTCTTCCCGCGCAAGCACCTGCAGAGCCAGGGGCTGAGCCGCGGTCGCTACAACCAGATCGCCAACTTCGTGATCGCCCAGAGCGAGATCAACATCGCCATCGGCGCCAAGCCGCCGGAGCTCTACTTCGCCGAGCTCGCCGAGCAGGTGAACGGTGGCTCGAAACGCTACGGCGGCATCGTGGACCGCGAGCGACTGCGGGAGAACTTCGAGCAGAACTGTCTGCCCGCTAGCCTCGCCGACGGCGAGGTGCCCGACTACGACGACTTCCTCGCCGAGCGCCGCCGGCTGATGGCGCTGCGCATCAAGCGGTGGTACGAGGTGCTTTCGTGACCGCCGGCCTCAAGCCCTATCCGAGGATGAAGGACTCGGGGGTGGAGTGGTTGGGGGAGGTGCCGGATCATTGGTGTGTTCGAAAGCTGCGGGCGATTCTCCGAGGTGTCACGGAGCGCAATCGATCAGACCTACCTCTCCTCTCCGTTGTTCGGGAGAAGGGCGTAATCGTTCGAGATCTTTCGAGTCGGAACGAGAATCACAACTTTGTGCCGGATGACCTCACCAACTACAAAGTGGTTCGAGTGGGACAGTTCGCCATGAACAAAATGGCTCTTCAGGGATTTGAGTGGGCGAACGCATCTGGATAGAGGTCCAGACCGCCGAGATGGAAGTAGATGGCATTTCTGAATCGGTTTCGGTTGCGAAAGCCCCTTGCTGCTCTCTTCAGGCCTTGGATGACGGTGTTGATTCCCTCGAGCCGAGCGTTTGTGATTCCCAGCTCGATCGCGTTGAGGATTCCGGAAAGGTGATTCTTGATCGTCCTTGCCGCACGCTTGATTGGCTCGAGCCGAGAACGGATCGCCCACGAGTAGAAGGCTTCGAATATCGACTGTGCAGCGAGGCGACTACCGCTCTCCCACATCTCCATGCCAAGCTCCTTGATCATCCAAGCGCGGCCAGTCTTGAGCGTCTTCTTGAGCAGCTGGTCGAGCTGTACAG
>QIHU01000609.1 GCA_003231035.1 Acidobacteriota bacterium | reverse complement strand
CATTGTGGGCGATCACGGTGACGGCGCCGCCCAGCGTGTCGCCCTCTTCCTTGGCGCGGTCGACCAAGGCGACCATCTCCGCCTCTAGCGACCGGTCGATGGCGCGCAACGGGGACTCTTCGTCGACCGCTTCGAGCTGCGTCCAGTCGGCAACCGGAGCGTCGACCCCGAGGGGGCCGAGCGAACGCACCCCGCTCTTGATTTCGACGCCTAGTTGAGCCAGCAGCAGCTTGGCGAAGGCTCCGGCGGCGACCCGAGCGGCGCTCTCGCGGGCCGAGGCGCGCTCCAAAATGTCGCGCAGGTCGTGGCGGCCGTACTTAAGCCCTCCGGCCAGGTCGGCATGGCCGGGGCGAGGGGTGTGGACCCGGCGCTGCTCGGCGCGGTGCGGCACCGTCTCGACCGGGCTCATCATCGGTTCCCAGTTCTTGTAGTCGCGGTTGACGATCCACAGGACGATCGGGGAACCGAGGGTCTCGCCGTTGCGCACCCCGCCGCGGATCTCGGCGTCGTCGACCTCGATCTTCATCCGCTGGCCGCGGCCGTAGCCGTGCTGGCGGCGGCGCATCTCATGGCGGATGAACTCAGTGTCGAGGCGAAGGCCGGCGGGAAATCCGGTGAGAGTGGCGGTCAATCCCGGCCCATGGCTTTCGCCGCCGGTGGTGAGGTTGAGGCGTCGCATGGTGACGGCGAGGTTATCAGCCCGGTGCCGCAGAGTCCGTTCTCGTTGGTGGAGCGTTGAGGTTCTGGTCGCTGACCAGCCAGGTGGGTCGCTGGGAGGAGTTTCAACCCAGGAAGCCTCGCGGTTTCCGGGTAATTCCACGATTTCCATGGCGACAGGGAAAATTGACAAGCAGCGGGAGACCGGGCACACTAAATAGCGATGCTCGTTTCTCCCGCCACCCGTCTTCTCGTCTGCTGTTCTCTGGTGGCGCTTTCATCGCTGTCCGCGGCGGCGGCGGCGAGCAGTAGTTTGCGGCCTTCCAAGGGCTCGATGTCTCGCCAGATTCGCGTCGCGCGGGAGCATGACTATACCTATTTGAAGAATCGCTCCGCGGTCCACAATTTTGTCAGTCGAGGCTACCTGGTTCCCGTACGCGGTAATCGTGACTATGCGCTGAAGAAAGTCTCCTTCGCCTACGCTCGCCCCGAGGTCAAGCTCTTCCTGGAGCGGTTGGGCAAGCAGTACCGGGCCGCCTGCGGCGAAAAACTGGTCGTCACCAGCCTGACCCGGCCGAAGTCCCATCAGCCGCCCAACGCCTCCGCGAGATCGGTGCACCCGACCGGCATGGCGTTCGATCTGCGGCGCAGCCGGGGCCGCAAGTGTCGCCGTTGGCTAGAGAAGACGCTGCTTTCGCTCGAACGTTCGAGAGTCCTCGAAGCGACCCGCGAGCGCTGGCCACCGCACTACCATGTGGCGCTCTTTCCCAAGCAGTACCGCGGCTACCTGGCCAAGCTCGGGGCGACCTCGGCGCTGGCCAAGCTGAAGGTGGAACGCAGTCGCGCCAGAAAGGGCAGTGTCATCTATCGGGTTCGTTCCGGTGACACCTTGTGGACGATCGCGCGCCGCTATCGCACCACGGTGGCGGAGTTGAAGCGGACGAACCGGTTGCGCTCGGACCGGATCAAGCAGGGCCAGAGGCTGCGCGTGCCTTCCCGCTAACCACGAGGCGAGCGAACCCCTCCTTCAGCTTTTCGGGGGTACGGCAAGGGCGACCCTTCTTAACGTCGACCCAAATGTGCTCGGTAGCCCCCGTGGCCAGCGTCTTGCCGTCGCGCAGGACTCGGTAAGCGAAGCGCAAGCCGCGACTCGCCTGACGCACTAGGTGGCATTCGACCGTCACCATCTCGCCGTAGCGGGCGCCCTGGCGGTAGGTCAGTTCGGCCTTGGTGACCATCAGTTGAAAGCCCATCGCTTCGATCTCGGCGTAATGGTAGCCGCATCGGCTGCACAGATGGGTGCGCGCGATCTCGAACCACGGCAGGTAGCGGGAGTGGTGCACGATGCCCATCGCGTCGGTCTCGGCATAGCGAACCTCGAGCTCCACACGGACCCCTAGCTGGCTCTCGCCTGGATTCACTGGAGGGTCTCCCGAGGTTCTGAGACGCGAGGTCTTGAGACGCTGTAGCGCAGGACGGTCCATAAAATCTTGTATCCCGCGCGCAGGGTGCCGACCACGGTGCCAGTGATCTTGGAAACTCCGATTCGCCGCCGGTAGCTCACCGGGACTTCGCTGACTTTGAGCCCATGGCGCAGGGCCTTGACTTGCATCTCGGCGGTCCAACCGAAGTCGGGATCGTCCATGTGCAAGGTTTCGAGGCTCTCCCACAGGATCGCGCGAAAGGGGCCGAGATCGGTAAACCGATGGCCGTAGAGGAGGCGGATGAGGAGACAGGCGACCAGATTGCCGGCGCGGGCTTGGGGGAGCAAGGCGCCCGGTTCGCGCCTACCCAGCACCCGCGAGCCGATCACCAAATCGGCGTCACCGGCGAGGATGGGGGCGACCAGCTCGGTCAGTTCGCTGGGACGGTCCGAGTAGTCGGCGTCCAGGAAGACGACGATGTGCGGCGGGTCGTTGTCGCGCAGCCAGGCGAGGGCGGCCAGACAGGCGCTACCGTAGCCGGGGCGCGGAGCGGGAACCACGATTGCGCCTCCGTGGCGGGCTACCTCGGCCGTGTTGTCGGTTGAGCCGTTGTCCGCCACCACCACCCGGCGGACCCGGTCGGTCGGCAGATCGGCCAACACCAAGGGTAGGGAGCGCTCTTCGTTGAGGGCGGGGATGACAACGTCGATGGGCACGTCGACCATCACCTCGGACGGTAGCGGTGGACTGAGTTTCGAGGTGGGTTTCGGCACGGGTTTCGGCACGGGTTTCGACACGGTGTGATTCTATGCGAAAGTAGTTCCCCTGGCTCCTTTCCAGCCTGGGACTCATCCAATGAAAAAAGCAGGAGGCGGTATGCAACGGCGCGGTGCGGGAACCCTAAGTACGAGCGATATTGGCAGCCGAGTGCTGCTTCAGGCCTGGGTGCGTCGACGGCGCGATATGGGCGGTTTGATCTTTCTCGACCTGCGGGATCGCAGCGGCCTGGCCCAGGTGGCGGTCTATCCCGAGGCGCACCCGGAGGTGACCGCGGTGCTCTCCGTGGCCCGGGCCGAGTGGGTGATCGAGGTCGAGGGCGAAGTGGTGGCGCGCGAGAGTCCCAACGCGAAGATGGCGACCGGCGCGGTGGAACTGCTTCCCGATCGGGCAAAGATCTTGTCGCCATCGGACCCACCGCCCTTCGTCCCCGACGCGGCGGGCGATGCCGGTGAGGATACGCGGTTGCGCTATCGCTACTTGGACTTGCGCCGCGAAGAGTTGCAGCACAACTTGGCGCTGCGTAGCGAGGTCACCCAGGCGGTGCGCAACTACTGCCACGAGCACGGCTTTCTGGAGATCGAAACGCCGATGCTGACCCGCTCGACCCCGGAGGGGGCGCGCGACTACCTGGTGCCGAGCCGGGTCCATCGCGGCAGCTTCTATGCCTTGCCCCAGTCGCCGCAGATCTTCAAGCAGATCCTGATGGTGAGCGGTTTCGAACGCTACCTCCAGATCGCCCGCTGCTTTCGCGACGAGGATCTGCGCGCCGACCGCCAGCCGGAATTCACCCAGATTGACCTCGAACTGTCCTTTGTCGACGAAGAGGACGTGATCCGCTTGGTGGAGGGGCTCTTCCAGCGGGTCTTTCCGCTGGCCGGAATCGAACCGCCGCGAGAATTCCCTCGCCTCACCTACGCCGAGGCCATGCGCCGCTACGGCAGCGACCGGCCCGATCTGCGCTTCGCTCTGGAGATCATCGATCTCTCGGACCTCTTGGCGACGAGTGACTTCAGGGCTTTCAGCGCCACCGTCGCCGACGGCGGAGTGATTCGCGGTTTCGCCGTGGCTGGCGCGGCCGGCGCGAGCCGTAAGCAGGTTGACGGTTGGGTCAAAGTGGCCCGCCGCTGTGGCGCCGCCGGGGCGTTGACCCTGCGCCGTCGCGACGGCGAGATCCAGTTCCAGGTCAAAGGGGTCCTTAACGACGAGCAGTTGAACGCCACCGCCGAGGCGCTCGGCCTCGAAGAAGGGGGGCTGGCCTTGATCGTGGCGGCTCCCGAGGCGACCGCGGCGGCGGCGCTGGGTGCTCTGCGCCTCGAGCTGGCGGCGACCTACGACCTGATCCCGAAAGGCGAGCACGCCTTTGTTTGGATCACCGAATTTCCGCTCTTCGAGCGGGACGAGAAGAACGACCGGTGGCACTCCCTGCACCATCCCTTCACCAGTCCCGACCCTCGGGATCTCGAATTGCTCGCCTCCGCTCCCGGCAAGGCCCGGTCGCGCGCCTATGACGTGGTGCTCAACGGGATGGAGCTCGGCGGGGGCTCGATTCGTATTCATGAGCGCGAGATTCAGTCGCGAGTCTTCGAACTGCTGGGTATTGACGCCGAAGAGGCCGAGCGTCGCTTCGGCTTCTTGCTGGAAGCGCTGCGCTACGGCGCGCCGCCCCACGGTGGCCTGGCGCTGGGGTTGGATCGGCTGGTGATGATGCTGGTCGGCGCCGACTCGATCCGCGATGTGATCGCCTTCCCCAAGACCGCCTCTGCGACCTGCCTGATGACCGCAGCGCCCGCGCGGGTGGAGCAAGTCCAAGTGGAAGAGTTGGGTTTGGCTCTGGCCGCGGAGGCCGAGCCCCAGGAGGCCGATTGAACGAACCGGTCCACCCCCCGCCAAACCGGCCGGCGTCCGCTACTCGGCTGCGGCTGCGTCACCCGCGCGGTGAGACGCGGATCTGGGTTGGCGAGGGCGCCCTGGCGCCTAGCCTCGACGCTCTGGCCGGGTGGATTGGCGAGAGAGCTCTCTTCGTCCTCACCACCCCTCGGGTGTGGGGGTTGCACGGAGAGCGCCTGCAAACTCTGTTCGACCGCGCGGCGGTCACCGAGGTTCTGGAAGTGGAGGAGGGGGAAGCGGCCAAGGATCTCGAGGTGGCCGGCCAGCTCTGGGACCGCATGCTGGCGGCGGGCGGCAAGCGCGACAGCCGACTGCTGACCTTCGGTGGCGGTAGCGTTGGCGATCTGGGTGGTTTCGTCGCCGGTTGTTTTCTGCGCGGGATCGAGTATGCGCAGCTCCCCACCACGCTGCTCGCCCAAGTCGATGCCTCGCTCGGCGGCAAGACGGCGGTCGATCGGCCGGGGGCCAAGAACTGCGTCGGCCTCTTTCACCATCCCGAGGCGGTGGTGTGCGACACCCGGTTGCTCGCCACCTTGCCGCGCGAAGAGCTGCGCGCCGGCTTGGCCGAAGTGGTGAAGATGGCGGCGTTGCTCGATCCCGATCTGCTGAGCCGGGTGGAACGGGACTTGGCGGTGCTCCTCGCGGGCGACGCGGCAGCTTTGGCCCCGGTGGTGGCGGCTTCGGCGCGCGCCAAGATCGAGGTGGTGGAAGAGGACCCGGAAGAGGCGGACCGCCGACGGGTGCTCAATTTTGGCCACACCATGGGCCACGCCCTGGAGGCGGCCGCCGGTTTCTCCGCTTTGCGCCACGGCGAAGCGGTGGCCTACGGCATGCTCTTCGCTCTGCGCTTGGCCCGAGCCCGCGATCTGGCCGCCGAGTTGGCCCCCCGCTTGGTACGCCTGCTCGGTCGCTTCGATTTGCCTCCGCTGCCGCCTTCGCTAGGCCGGGAGGAGCTGATAGCCCTGATCGGGCGCGACAAGAAGGCGCGGGAATCTGGGGTAGCCTGGGTGCTTCCTGCGAAGCTCGGCGAGGCGGTGATTGTCAACGACATCTCGAGGAACGATGTGGAGCGGCAGATCGCCCCTTTTCTGGCTGCCCCCTTCCTGATCGAGTAGCCGGCTATACTCACTTCTTGAGGCGAAATGTCCGAATTGGCAGAACACGAACGGCAGACCACCACCCAGGATCCAGGCGGCCCGCCCGTGGTGGCGAGGCGGTTCAAGCTGAGCCATTTCCTGTTCCTCGGTCTTCTCCTCTCTGGGATCATCCCGCTGTTGGTCAGCAGCGCTCTGCTGATTCGCCAGAATCGCGGCCTGCTGGTGGAACAAGAGCGCGAGCACTTGCTCAGTTCGGCAGCGAGCGCTTCGATGCAAGTCGAGACGGTTCTGCAAAGTCTGCGTCGAGATCTGACCCAGCAGGGGGTGGGTCTCTTGAACTTGCCAGGGCCGGAGGATCCGCTAGAACGACTCCGGCTACCGTGGGTGCGTTCCTACTTCACGGGAATGGTGGCGGCGAACAGCTCGCTGCTGGCGGTGCAGGCGATAGAGCCCAATGGCCAAGGGGTCTGGTTTGGACCGGAGGAGCTGGCCTCCTCCGTGCGCGGCGCTTTGCAACAGGCCTACACGGCGGCACGGGGCAGCGGTGAGCCGGTCTATCGGATGGTCTCCGAGCCGGGGTCCAACGACCCTTTGGTGGTGCTGGCGGTACCGATATTCGCCCAAAGTAGCACTCTAACGCTGCTCGACGACAACTCGCCGCAAGAGCCCGCCGTCCCGACTTCCCGCGGTCCGGCCCTAGTGATCGAGGGGCTCAGCCGGTTGCAGTTGCGCGATGTGGTGGCGGTTGCCGGGAGTCGTTCCCAGAGCCTGCTGTTGATGGATTCCTCGGGCCAAGTGCTGTGGTCCGATGGCGGCGATCCTTTGCTGCGCGCCGCGGGGGCCACCTCGGAACTGGTGCGCGAGTTGAGTAGCAATCCGGTCAACTTCACCGCTCCTTTCGATGCGGTGCTGGGAGGCGAGAAGATCCAAATCGAAGCCACCGGCAGTCGGATCCCGGAGACCGGTTGGACGGTGGTGGTGCTCAAGCCGATGACCGCCGCCTTTGCCGCGGTGGGGCGGATGATCTATCGCACGGTGCTGATCTCGCTGCTACTGGTGGCGTTGGCCGCCCTGTTCGCCTTGCTGGCCAGCCGGTGGGTGGGTAGGCCGGTCCAGCACCTGGCGGTGACCAGCCATGAGATCGCCGCCGGCAACTTCGGCCACCGGGTCGAAACACGAGGGCTGACCTTCGAGATGGCCGACCTCGCCGACAACTTCAACCGCATGAGTGGCCACGTGGAAAACTACGTGGAGCAACTGAAGCGGGCGGCGGCGACCAACCGCGAGCTGTTCATCGGCTCGATTCGCGCCTTCGCGGCGGCGATCGATGCCAAGGACCCCTACACCCGTGGCCACTCCGAACGGGTCGCGGCGGTCAGTCGCAGCATCGCCAGCAGTATGGGCTTGGAGCCCGCCTTTCAGCAACACGTCTGGCTCGGAGCGCTGCTGCACGATGTTGGCAAGATCGGGGTGGACGACCGTATTCTCAAGAAGGGCGGTCTGCTGACCCCGGAAGAGTTCGATCAAATGAAGCTGCATACGGTGATCGGCGCGGAGATCATGGCGCGGATCGAACAGTTGCGCGAAATCGTCCCGGCGATCCGCTGGCACCATGAAAACTGGAATGGGCGGGGTTACCCGGACGCGCTGCGGGGCGAAGATATTCCGTTGATCGCCCGCATTATCGCGGTGGCCGACACCTTCGACGCGGTCACCACCAGCAGGCCCTATCAGCAGGCATACACCTTGGAGTTTGCCGTCGAGACGATCACCAAACTGACCGGGACCCGCTTTGACGCCAAGGTCACCACCGCCTTCCTCAAAGCCTTCAACTCTGGGTTGATCGAAAACTCGATCCGCCGCGCGACACAGCCGACCGAAGAGATGGAGGCTAGCGTCGCGCTGATGGTCACGGGCGTGGCCAGCCCTAGTCCAGAGTTGTCCGATGGCAGCGCGCGGTTGGATCATCGCAAGCTGGCCAACTCTACACTTGGCGACGGCGGATCGTCGGCCGCCGCGCCTTCCGCACCCTTGCCACCGATGCCAAAAGAGCGCCGCCGAACTGCTAGAGTCAAGCCCTAATGCCTTTCCAATACATCCTAGCCAACCTCCTAGCCTGCAACGACAACGCCGTCGGCGTTCTCTTCCTCGACGACAGCGGTGAGACGGTCGATCTTGCGACCTCCGAGTTTGAGCCGTACGACCTGAAGATCGTCGGTGCCTACCTCGGGATTCACCTGCGAGGGCTCGAGAAAATGCTGAGTGAGAACCAGATGGAGACTGTATCGATGTTACACATCGAGTACGAATCGCTGCATCTGACGGCGGTCACCCTGCCGGATGGATACTCGCTGGTGTTGATTCAGCGCTCTCCCGTGGTTGTCGCGCAAGCTAGGCGCAGTTTGGAAGAGGCGCAGCGGCAGATGGCAGCTTCGCTCTTCGCCGACTAGACTCCTCTTCCACCCACAACGACTCTCCTTGATCTTAGCGGCGTGCCGGCTGGCGCGCTTCCCGCCCGGTCATCCAGCAAGACAAAGGATCTACCTAGATGGACTCACGACCGCCGACCATGGAACTGGCGCCGGAGCTAGAATTTCCCGCCGAGGAGAGGGAGAAGGGCTTCTGGAAGAAGCTCAAGCGCGGCTTGCGCATGACCCATACCGAGATGATCGAGAAGATCTCGGCTGCGGTCGAAGGGCGCAAGGTGGTGGACGAGGAGACCCTCGAATTCCTCGAAGAGATCTTGATCTCCTCCGATATCGGGGTCGAGGCCGCGTTGGAGCTGGTCGATACCCTGCGCCAGGACGCCCGGTCGCAAGAGGCGGTCGACGTGCTTAAGTTGCGCGAGCGGTTGGTCGACGAAGTGGCATTGATGCTGCTCGACGCGCCGCGACCGGCGGCAACCGGTGACGCGCCGACGGTGACCCTAGTGGTAGGGGTCAACGGGGTGGGCAAGACCACGTCCATTGCCAAGTTGGCCCACCGCGAAGGGAGCAAGGGCAACAAGGTGTTGCTCGCCGCCGCCGACACCTTCCGCGCCGCGGCCATTGAACAGTTGCGGAAGTGGGGCGACCGAATCGGCGTCGACGTGATCGCTCAGAGCCAGGGCGCGGATCCGGCCGCGGTCGTCTATGACGCTATCCAGGCGGCGCAAGCACGGGGTTGCAACCAGATCTTCATCGATACCGCTGGCCGTCTGCACAACAAAGAAAACCTGATGAATGAGTTGGCCAAGATCGATCGGGTCGTCGAGCGCGAGGCGAAGGGGTGGCACCGCCGCACGCTGCTGGTTCTCGATGCCACCACCGGGCAGAACGCGCTCAACCAGGCGCGGGGCTTTGCCGATGTGGCACGGGTCGATGCCGTCCTTCTGGCCAAACTGGATGGCACCGCCAAGGGTGGAATGGCGGTGGCGGTGGCTCGCGAGTTGCGCTTGCCAGTGCTCTATCTCGGGGTGGGCGAAGGGATGGAAGACTTGGTCGAGTTTCATCCTCGCGAGTTCGCCGCGGCACTGCTTGGGTAAGGAAGGGTAGGGTAAGGATGGGCGTGGATGAAGCGGCGGTGGGGGCTGTCGAAAGGCGCTACTTGCGCCGCGCCTTGACCTTGGCCCGGCGCGGTCGTTACGGAGTTTCTCCCAACCCGATGGTCGGAGCCGTGGTGGTGCGAGGCGACGAGGTGGTGGGCGAGGGCTGGCATCGCCGGGTGGGCGGCGACCACGCCGAAATCGAGGCTTTGGCGCAAGCGGGTGGTAAGGCGCGAGGCGCGACCCTGTTCGTCACCTTGGAGCCCTGCGACCATCACGGCCGCACGCCGCCGTGCAGCAAGGCGGTGGTGGCGGCAGGGGTGCGGCGGGTGGTGGTGTGTCACCGCGATCCCGACCCGCGGGTCGCCGGCCGAGGGTTGGCGCGGTTGGCGGCGGCCGGTATCGATGTGGCGGTGGGAGGGTTGGCCGAGGAAGCGCTGCGACTGAACTTGCGCTTCCTCATCCCGCGAGTCCTCGGCCGGCCCGCGGTCACCCTCAAGTGGGCGATGAGCCTCGACGGCAAGATCGCCACCCGGGAGGGCGACAGCCAGTGGATCTCGTCGCCGGCCGGTCGCAAGTGGGGAGTACAGCTGCGCGAAGAAAACGATGCGATCGTGGTCGGGATTGGCACCGCTTTGGCCGACGATCCCCGTCTCAACCGGCGGCTGGATTTGGCCAGCGGCACCATCGCGCGGGTGGTGATGGACCGCAAACTGCGGCTGCCGCCGACGGCGAAGATGCTGCGCCAACAGGGGCCGGTGTGGGTCTACACCGAGCATCGGGCGGTGGCGGCGCGGCGGGCGCTCGAGGCGGCGGGGGCGCGGGTCCAGGTGCTGCCCAAGGTCGAACCGAAGAGCGTGCTTGCCGATCTGGTCGGCCGTGGTGTCGCCGGGGTCTTGGTCGAAGGCGGAGGAGCCATCGCCGCGGCCTTTGTCGAGGCGGGCTGCTATGACCGGGTGGCGGTCAACTGTGCACCGCTATTGATTGGAGGGCAGGAAGCGCTCGGCCCGTTGGCTGGCAAAGGGGCGGCGGTGCTGCGCCGAGCGCCGAGGCTCGATAAACTACGCGCTCGTCGCTGCGGCGAAGATCTAATTTTGGAAGGATTGCGACAGGGATGTTTACAGGACTTGTTGTCGAACGTGGACGGCTGATCGGCGACCCCAAGCCCTCCAGCCAAGGCGGAGTGCGGCTCGCAATCGAGCATAGCCCCGAGCTGGGAGACCAGCTCAAGGTCGGTGCCAGCCTCGCCGTTTCCGGTGTCTGCCTGACCGTCTTGGAGGAAGGCCTGGGGCCCCGAGAATCGAGGGTGGAACTGTCGCCGGAGACCCTGGCCCGCACCACGCTCGGAGCGCTGCGCGAGGGGGATGAGGTCAACCTGGAGCCCTCCTTGGCGGTGGGCGACCCGCTGGGCGGCCACTGGGTTCAGGGCCACGTCGACACCACGGTGGAGGTGCTCGAACGGCGCGACCTCGAAGACCACCGGGAATTGGTCTTCACCCTTCCGGCCGACCAGTCTCCCTTTCTGGTCGAGAAGGGCTCCGTCTCTCTGGACGGCGTCAGTCTGACGATCAGCACTTGCGCCGCCGACCGTTTCGAGGTGGCGCTGATCCCGCACACCTTGGAGGTGACCACCCTGTCGCGGCGGCAAACGGGTGACCGCCTGAACCTGGAAGTCGATATCCTCGCCAAATACATCGCCAGGGCGCTCGACGCGCGCGGCTTGACCGGCGTTGGAACTTGAGCGTTGCACAGGAGTCCACTTCCTTGACCACGACCCCCGATAGCACCACCCTCAGCGCCTCGGCGGCATCAGGCGGAGCGGTGCGCTTGCTGACCCAATTGCCGGATCCTGGCCGCCTGTGGATCCGGTTTTCGCCCCGTGGCTGGCCCGGCCCGGCGACCCCGTGGACCGACCTGGCGGGAGCGCGGCTCGGTTTTTCGCGCGATCAGTTCACAGCGCGGGTCGACCGGGCGCTCGACGATGTGCTCTACCTACCGCCGGTCCCGCCCAACCTAGAGGGCCAGCGCCTCGACACGGCTTGCCGACGGCTGGCCGACGGGACGCCGCTGCTGATCCAGATCGACACCGGCGGAGAACTCCCCGAGATCGTCCGTGGCGAAGGCCCCCTTGCCGGCGCGACCTTGGTCTTTGACCTCCTCGCGGCGCTCCTCGAGGGCGATCTTGATCGGCTCTCCCGGCTACCTCCGGGTCACCCTGCCGTCTGGCCGCTGATCGCGGGGCTGACCGACGATCCTGAACTCTGGCGGCGCGGCTGCGAAAAACTGGCGGCAAGCGGTTTGTCGACGGTGCAAGCGATGAGCCTCACCCTGACGCCGTCTGATCGGCGATGGTTGCTCGAGGGGCACGAAGAGGCCTTCGATGCGCTCTTCCACGGCGCGACTCCCGCCGAGCAGCCTTTCGCCGCGGTGGCGGGGAGCTTCGGTTTGACCCCCTTCCTGCACCGCCCACTGCCGCGGCCGCCGATGCGGGCCGCGGCCCGCCGCGAGCTGGCCGGCGCGCTGACCCTGACGGCGGATCTCTGGCTACGGCTCGGCCGCGCCGCCAGCCGAGGGCTGGCCCTGGCCCGCGCCGCCCACTGGGTGGACGGCTCCACCTACGACGTCGCCGCCCTGGCCCGCGAAAAGAATCTCGGAGTGATCCCGGAGATCGACGAAGGGAGCCGCCGCCTGATCGAAGAATGGGCCAACACCGGCAAGCTGGCGTTGCTCGATGAACTCGAGAAGGAGTACGTCGCCGGCTAGTGGCTCACCTGTGCCTACTCGAAGGCGATGTTGTCGATGTGCAGCTCGAAGGGTCCGCTCGGGGCGCCGCTGGAGATGAGGAAGGCTTGCAAGCCGTCCATCTTCAAGCCGGCGATGGTGGAAAGATCGACCTCCAGCTCCGTCCACTTCTCGCTGGCGGTGAGGTTCGCCTGGCCGGGGATCTGACCTAAGCTCTCGGCGAAGAACAAGACCCGGATCGCACCTGGGCCGCGCGCGTCGAAGCGGAGCACCGTGGCGCCCACAAGGTCCACCGCCTCCATCGGTGCCGAGCCGGGAAAGAACATCGCGCCCGCCCACGGGTAGGCGTAGCCTTCTTTGATCTCTCCCTCGATCCGCAGCGCTCCGTCCTCACCGCCCGCGCCCGGTTGCAGCCAGCCAATCTCGACCGTCGAGTTGCCGCCGAGGAACGAATCGGTCGAGGGTGTCCAACCAAAGCCGTACTCGGCGGAGACGCCATGCTCGAACCTACTGACCATGCCGACCTCGCGTCGCGGCTTGCTACCGGCGCGTAGCGTCGCCGCTTCGTCGCGCTCCTCTTGCGAGATCGCCTGGCGCTCGATGGGCAGACCGTTCTTCCATACCCCCACGATGGCGCGGGTGTGCGCGATGTCGACCGTCGGATCGCCCTTGACGAGGAGTAGGTCGGCCGCTAGGCCGACCGCGACCCGGCCGCGGTCGGAGAGAGCGAAGACCGTGGCCGGCACGGAAGTGGCGGCCCGCAGTGCCTCGACAGGGGCTAGCCCCGCGGAGACCAGAAGCTCTAGCTCACGGTGGAGGCTGGCCCCGTGAGTGGTGCCGGGGTTGGGGGCGTCGGAACCGGCCAGGATCGGGACCCTGGCGCGGTGCAAGCTGGCCACCGTGGCTTCGGCGGTGGCGAAAGAGAGGTCGCGGCTGGGGAAGGCGCGGTTGAGGCTCTCAATCTCGGCCGTGGTGAGGTAGGGCGCCAACCGTTCGTCGGTGGTCAGCGACTGGCCGGATGCGGTTCCGGCCACGCTTTCGAGGACAGTCAAGGTCGGCACCACGAAGAGGCCGCTTTGCTGGGCCGCGCGCACTAACTCGTCATCGGCGCCCTGGTCGACAAACAGGTGAGCCAGCCCGTCCGATCCGGCCGCGATGGCGGTGCGCGCCGCGGCAAGGGTGTGGACGTGAGTGACGGTGAGCAGGTCGCGCTTCTTCGCCTCCGCGATCACCGCCCGCAGAGTCTCTGGGGAGAGAGTGGGAATCTCGCCGTCGAACAACTGACCGTCTTCGAGCACCAGCTTGATAAAATCAGAGCCCTCCTCGATCCGCTCCTCGACCCAACCTTGCGCCTGGTCGGGGGTGGTGAGGGTGGGAATGGCGATCCCGAACTGCGTCCCGTGGCCGCCGGGAGCGGTGGCCAGAACCCCGGCCGAGAAGAGGTCGGCGCGGCGCAAGGCCGACCCGGTCGCTTGTTCCCCCTGCTTGGCCGCCATGAAGCTGGGAGCGGTGAACATATCGAGCTGGGTGGTGACCCCGAAAACGACGGCGCGCTCCAACGCGTCGCCCCAGCTATGAGTGTGGGAATCGATCAAGCCGGGTAGCAGAGTCCTGCCCCGGCCGTCGATCACCGTCGCCCCGAGAGGTACGGCCGAGTCGACTCCCACGGCCGAGATCTTGCCGTCGCGAAATACCACCGTCGCCTTGGGGAGTACCTCGGTGCCGTCGAAGAGACGGACATCGACTACCGCTACCGTTCCCGCGAAACCATCCGCCGCCGCTACCTTCTCGCTCGCCGTGGGCTCGCCGCTAGCCTCGCTGGAGTGGCCAGGGCCGCATGCGGTTGCGACCACCAGAACTGTGCAGACCCACGCCAATGCCCGCCAGAAAATTCGATCCTTCATCGTTCTCTCCCTTTGAACTTAGGGATGGCTAAGTGGCCATCCGCCGCCGGGTTGTGGCGACAGGAGAAGTCTGGTGCTCGCAACCGCTCCTTGGGTAGAGCGGAATGTCACCTCCTGGGATGACATTTGTCAGTTGTTCGCTGGGGTGAGCGGCGCCTACGGCTCGGGGCGCTCTACCCCCATTCTCAGCGAATCCGCGCCACCAGGTCGATCTCGACCAGCGCTCCGGCGGGTAGCGCCGCGGCCTGGACGGTGGAGCGGGCGGGGCGGTGGTCGCCCATGGCGGCGGCGTAGAGTTCGTTGAGGGTGGCGAAGTCGGCCAAGTCGGCGACGTAGATGGTGGCCTTGACCACATCGGCGAAGGTGCAGCCGGCCTGGGTGAGGACGGCTTCGAGGTTCAGCAGCACTTGCCTGGCTTGAGGCTCGAATCCTCCGGCCACCATCCCGCCGGTGGCCGGGTCGATCCCGACTTGGCCGGAGGTGAACAGCCAGCCGTCGGCGCTGACCGCTTGCGAGTAGGGGCCGAGGGCGGCGGGGGCGGAATCGGTGTGGTGCGGTTTCACGGCTAGTCCCTTAGTCTTCGATATCCGCTTCGTCCAGTACCCCGATATAGGGCAGGTTGCGGTAGTACTCGGCGTAGTCGAGGCCGTATCCGACAACGAACTGGTTCTCGATCGTGAAGCCGGCGTAGTCGATGGGTACATCGACCTCGCGCGCCTCCGCCTTGTCGAGCAGGGCGCACAGACGAACGCTCTTGGCGCCGCGAAAGCGCAGTAGCTCGAGGATGGTGCGCAGGGTGTAGCCGGTGTCGACGATGTCTTCGATCAACAGCACGTCGGCCCCGGCGATGGCGACGTCGACATCCTTGCGGATGCGCACTTCGCCACGCTTCGTACTGGTGCCGTAGCTCGAGGTTTGGAAGAAGTCGACCACCAGGGGCATCCGAACCCGCTTGAGGAGATCGACCAAGAAGAAGACCGATCCTTTGAGGACGCCAATACAGATCAGCCGTTCGCTGTCCGCGTAGTCGCGCTCGATTTCGGCGGCTAACTGGTCGAGTCGTTCATTCAGAGCCTTCTCCGAGATCATCACCTTGGGCTTTGCGATTCCCTTCGCCTGTCTCATCCCGTACAATCCTCCAATTCTCTATAGCCACCGAACCGGGGTGGGTAGCGCCCTACGACGGAGAGCGTATGTGCATGAATCTAAAGGGTTATTGGTGTCTACGTTCGGTTGCCACCGAGGCTTCCACTGGGTCTTCCACTGGCGATCTTTCCCTAGTATCTTTGAGGCTCTTCTAAGGTCGACCTTCCACGGTTGGCATTTTTTTCGATCGGAGTGGTACTCGCGATGTCTGTTCAGGAACTCACCGTTCTCCACCGACGGTATGTCGAGGTTTCGGATCGCTTTCGGTCCGCGTGGTCGTTTCACAAGTTTCTCGGCAGCCTGAGTAAGGTGCTGATGAATGGTGACAGCTCGCCGCCAAGTCTCGACTTCCAGTCGGTCTACACGGATCTCAAGGAGATCTCTCACCACCTGAACGCGTCGGGGGTGGACTTCGTCAAGGAGAAACTAGAGCAGGCCGATCGACAACTCGCCGCGCTCAGCAAGGCTTTGTTGGCGGAGGATAGCAGAATCACTCCTTCCGCCGTTCGCAAGTTTTTTAGGCGGGTCAAGAATCCCGACGAGAAGGTCTTGACCCAATTGGCGAAGTTTTACCTGGTGACCTATCCGGGCGATTGGAATCACGATCGGCTCGATAAACTCGATTTTCTCTTGACCCATCTGGCGTCAGAGAGCGGCATCGGCGTCGCCTCGACCGGTTCGCGGGAGCAGTTTCGAGAGTTGCTGGAAGGGCTCAGCAATGTAGTCCCCAAGCAGGAAGGGAGCGCCGAGGCTGACTCGGCGGGAAGAGCCGAAGGATTTGTGGCTGAGGTCGAGGATATCCGTCAAGAGATCAAGACGGTCGAGGATCTAGACGAGTTTCACGAACGACGGATTATTCCGCGCTACCGGGAGACCAAACGTCGGCTAGGACCGCTCTTCTTCAATCCGCGAGTCCTGCTCAAGGTCGTCACCACCAACTTGGCGCTGGGAGAGCGAATTACCGGTCTCTACGAACAGGAGGAGCGCGAAGTTGCCAAGGTCTGTCGCGAGGTCTTCTCTTTGGAACGGCAGGTGCCGATGGCGGGGGGAGCCGATGGCTCGCTGGATGCCGATCTGAATCGATTCCGGCGCGAGTTCGACCGTTTCGAGAAGGAGCTACAGAGTGGCGAGCTGAAACTCGATCGATTGGCACAGATTCGCTACCAGGCACGCAGTTTGACTCCGCGCCTGCGCAGTAACCTCGGTGAGGGTGGCGAACCCGACGCCGAGACTTCCGAGATGGCGCCGATCCCGGAACATTCCTTGGCGGTCAACCCGAGGACCACTCTGGCCCACCTACGGGGGTATGCGGAAGAGTCCAACGACGAGAGTCTGCGCCAGGTCTTGGCGGCGTTGGCGGGGACCAGCTCCAAGGCGGAGCCCGCCGACGTGGTGATCCAGCCTGAGATTTTTCCCCTGCGGCTCGAAGCGCGGGAGATTGAGGCTTACCGGCGTCTCGATGGGAGCGATCCCGCCGCCGATCTCAGTTTGGAGAGATTCTTGATCGAGGCCGCCGCCCTGCGGGTGCGCCTCAACACCCAGGCCGAGGAGATTCGCGCCATCTTGGACGAGACCGCGACCACCGGTGAGGGGCCGACCTTCGAGTCGGCGCGCAGCACGGTTCTGCTCGCGGACAGCTTCGTGCGCCACTTTGGCCACCTGATCGAGAGCGCCGTCTTGGAGGAGCGTCAAGCCGATGCCCGTGCTTTGCAGCTGGTGCGCATGCGCCTGATGCGGGACTATTCCGGCCTCTGGCTACTGGCTTTCCGACCGTCGCGCTACCGCACCCGCTAGCTGGTCTCCCCTCAGTCGGCGGCCAGCACCCGTTTGAGCAGTCGCTGTACGTCGTTTGCGGCGGCGCGGCCGAATTCCAGAACTTCCTCGTGATCCAGCGGTTCGTCGCTCACTCCCGCCGCGAGGTTGGTGATCAACGAGAGGACGGCGCAGCGCATCCCCATATGGCGGGCGGCGATGACTTCGAGCACCGTCGACATGCCGACCAGATCGGCGCCGATGGTGCGCAGCATGCGGATTTCGGCCGGCGTTTCGTAGGACGGTCCGGCCAAGCCGGCATAGACACCCTCGCCCAGTTCGATGGTGTCGAGAAGTTGCCCGCGCAGCCCTGGGTCGTAGGCGTTGGTCATGTCCGGGAAGCGCGGTCCCCACCCGGCGGGTGGCTCGCCGCGCAGCGGGTTGCGGCCGGAGAGATTGATGTGGTCGCGCACCACGGTCAGCTGGCCCGGGTGGCACTGAGGGTCCAGACCGCCGGCGGCGTTGGTCATGATCAACACTTCGGCGCCAAGTAGGGCGGCCAAGCGGACCGGGAAGACCACCTGGTCAGGGTCTAGCCATGCACCCGGCCACGCAGATAGAGGACGGGTCGGTCGGGGTGGGGCTGTAGCATCTCCGCCGAGTGCGGGTGGCCGATCACCGACTGCACCTCAAACGGTAGCAACTCGGCCAAGGGGATTGGGCCGTGGGTCGGTGGGGTGAGATCGACGGCGAGGCCGGATCCCGAGATCACCAGCCCCCAGGGCTTTGGCCAGCCGCGCTGCTCCCAGTGTTCGATCGCCTGGTCTAGATCCTGCTCTCGTTGGCTCATCCATGGGTTCACCTGTAGGCTCATTGCGGCATGGTACTCGGTTCGCGGGTGTCGCGCAGGCGAGCGAGCACGCAACTGGGGAATGCGTTATCGTTCGCCGCATCCGCCGCGACCCACTCAAGGGCACAGATCTCATCGGCGCGTCACATGAGCGCGGTTCGGCTTCGTCATGGGGGCCCGCCGGTAGCAGGAGAGAGCGATGTCAGAACTCGACGATCAAATTGCCCACCGCAAAGCCAAATTGGCAACGCTGCGCGAAGCGGGGATCGATCCCTTTCCGCGTCTCTTCGAGCACGATCTTGAACCTGCTGGGGTGCATCGCCGTTTTGTCGACAAGACAGCGGAGGAGCTGGTTGAGGAGCCGGTGAGCCTGCGGGTGCCGGGCCGGGTTCAGGCGATCCGTGAGCACGGTAAGACGGTCTTCGCCGATATCTCCGACGGATCCGCCAAGTTGCAAGTGTTGATTCGCAGCCACAAGCTGGAGGAAGACTCGGCGCGGGTACTGGCCAATCTCGATCTGGGTGATTACCTGGGGGTGAGCGGCGATCTGATGCGCACCCGCACCGGTGAGTTGACCCTGACCGGCGAGAAGCTCGAAATGTTGGCCAAGGCGCTGCGCCCCATGCCCGAGAAGTACCACGGCCTGGCCGATACCGAAGCGCGTTACCGCCAGCGTTATCTCGATCTGATCTCCAACCCCGAGTCGCGGCGAGTCTTCGAGGTCCGAGCGGCGCTGCTGCGCGGTATGCGCGCCCACTTGGACGGTCGCGATTTCTTGGAGGTGGAAACGCCGATGATGCAGCCGCTGGCCGGCGGTGCCACTGCCCGACCCTTCACCACCCATCACAACGCCCTCGACTTGGATCTCTACTTGCGGGTGGCCCCGGAGCTCTTCTTGAAACGGCTGCTGGTCGGCGGCCTGCACAAGGTCTATGAGATCAACCGAAACTTCCGCAACGAGGGAATCTCAACCCAGCACAACCCTGAGTTCACCATGCTGGAACTCTACTGGGCCTACGCCGACTACCGCGACATCATGGCCCTGGTCGAGGAGCTGTTCATTACTTTGGCGACCTCAATCCTGGGCGAGCCGGTGTTGAACTGGAAGGGGGAGCGGCTGGAGTTGGCGGCGCCGTGGCCGCGGCTGACCATGCTCGATGCGACGGCTAAGTATGGCGAGATCGATCCGGCGAAATTGCAAGACGTGGCGGACCTCACCGCGGAGCTGGAGCGTCGTGGGGCCGAGTTGCCGCGGGTCCGAGACTGGGGGCACCTCCTGTTGGCCCTTTTCGAAGAGGTCGCCGAGCCCCATTTGAATGCCCCCACCTTCATCATCGACCATCCGGTCGAGATCTCGCCGCTGGCTAAGCAGAAGGCGGACGATCCACGGATGACCGAGCGCTTCGAGCTTTACATCGGCGGCATGGAGCTGGCCAACGCCTTCAGCGAACTGAACGACCCAGAGGTCCAAGCGGACCGTTTCCGTGGCCAGCTCGCGGCCCGAGAGCTTGGCGATGACGAAGCCCAGCGCTACGATGAGGACTACATCCTTGCCCTCGAACACGGCATGCCGCCCGCGGGTGGTTTGGGAATCGGCATCGACCGCATGACCATGCTGTTTACCGACCGAGCCTCGATTCGCGACGTGATCCTCTTTCCACTGTTGCGCCCGCAAGCATGAGTGAGCCGGCACCGATCGCCGCGCCATCCGTGGCCCCGTTACGGCTGGGCTGGCGCGATCGACTGCCTTTGGCTTCCTATTTGGCGCTGCGCTACCTCAAGAGCACGCGAAGCGACGCCTTCGCCACCTTCCTCTCTTGGGTCGCCGCCATTGGAGTTGCCCTAGGAGTGGCGGCGCTGATCCTGGTGCTCGCCGTGTTGTCTGGCTTCCAGGGCGCCCTTCGCGAGGCGGTCCTAGCGCGCAGCCCCCAGCTCCAGGTTGATCTGCCGGCCGGCTTCGAGAGTGGGGCTTTGGCTGACCGAGTGGCGCGAATGGATGGAGTCGCCAGCGTCCAGAAGCTCGTCCGAGGTCAAGGGTGGCTGTTGAGCGGGGATCGGGTCGAGCCGGCGCCGGTGGCGCTGGTCGGCTTCGAGAAGGTAGTCCCCGACTCCTTTCCCGGAGCGGCCGGCCAACCTCCGGGCCTCTACTTGAGTTCGACCCTGGTGGAAAGCTGGGGGTTGGTGGTGGGCGACAAGGTCAAGCTGGTGACGCCCCGGCCCACTTTGACCCCGATGGGGCCGCAACCGCGGATGCGCAGCCTGCCCCTGGCCGGGGTCTTTACGGGCAGCTTGACCGAGCAGCGCGAACGGGTGGCGCTACCCCTGGCGGTGGCCGAGAGCCTCCTGGGCAGCGACCGGGCACTGCTCGACCTTACCGCCACCGGGGGTTTCGCCGCCGCCCCGTCGCTGGCTGCCCAGCTCGAAGCGCGGTTCAAAGAAGTGGATCCAAGATTGCGTGTGCGCAGCTGGCGCGACCTCAATCGGCCGCTTCTCTTCGCCCTACGTTTGGAGAAGGTGGTGACCTTCGTGGCCGTCGCCTTGGTGGTCCTTGTGGCGAGCCTCGCCTTGATTGCCGACCTCTCCTTGATCATCTCCAGCAAGCGGCGAGAGATTGGAATGTTGATGGCGATGGGTAGTTCGCGCGGCTTGATCGGGCGCGCCTTTCTGCTCCTCGGCGCGCTCCTCGCCGGCGTCGGTATTGTGGCCGGCACCGTTCTCGGAGTGGGCGGTTCTTGGCTCTGCGATCGGTTTCGCCTCTTCTCGGTTCCTGGCCAGGTCTACCTGGTGGACTATGTGCCTTTCGATGTGCGACCGATCGACCTGGCGGCGGTACTGGGGCTGACCGCCTCGCTGGCGCTCGCCTCGTCGTTCTACGCCGCCCGGCGGGCGACTCTGACCGGGCCGGTGGAGGCGATGAAACGGTGAGTGTGGCACTGAGCGCTGAAGGGGTTTCGAAGACTTACCGCGACGGGCGCCGGCAGGTCGAGGTGCTGGCTGGGATCAATCTCGAAGTGGCGGCGGGGGAGCTGGTGGCCATTGTCGGCCCTTCGGGCTCGGGCAAGTCGACCTTGCTGCACCTTCTGGGCGGACTCGATCGGCCCGACGAGGGGTCGATCGTCATCGATGGCCAGCCGGTCGCCGGCTTGAGTCGCCACCAGCTGGCCGCCTTTCGCAATCGCACCATCGGCTTCGTGTTCCAGTTTCACCAGCTATTGCCCGATTTCACGGCGCTTGAGAATGTCGTCATACCGGGGCGAATTGCTGGCCGGGAGCTGCCTGCGCTATTCCAGAGGGCGCGCGATTTTTTGGTTGAAGTTGGCTTGGAAAATCGCCTCGATCACTTTCCCAGCCAGCTTTCGGGTGGTGAATGCCAGCGCGTGGCGCTGTGCCGCTCGCTGATCTTGGAGCCCCCGCTACTCCTGGCCGACGAGCCGACCGGGAACCTCGACCCCGCCAGCGGCGAGGTCATTTTTGGTCTCTTGCTCGACCTCCATCGGCGCCATGCCACCACCACCATCCTGGTGACCCACAACCCGGCGATCGCGCGGCGCTGTGGTAGAGTTTTGAGCTTGGAAAGTGGGGTATTGCGGCCTTCGTCGCTGGTTTCGCCGCCTTCGGTGGAACCGCCGGAAGAAGACTCGGGGAAGTCGTTTGGTCAGCCATCTGGGATCGTGGAAAACGATGTTTGAGAAGTACAACGAGAAAGCGCGCCGAGCGCTATTTTTTGCCCGCTACGAAGCGAGCAAGCTCGGTAGCCGAGTGATCGAGTCCGAGCATATTCTGCTCGGTATCCTGCGTGAGGGTGAAGAAGCGATCAGCGAGATCTTTCGCCGTTTTCACGTCAAACCCGACGAAGTCCGGCGCGAGATCGAGGGCGAACGGGTCTTCGTCGAGCGCATCTCCTCCACCGCCGAGCTGCCTCTTTCCGAGGAATCCAAGAAAATCTTGGCCTACGCTTCGCACGAAGCGGAGAGCATGCTGCACACCGCGGTCGGTTCCGAGCACCTGATCATCGGCATCCTGCGGGTCGAGGGTTGCCTGGCGATGCGGGTGATGGCGCAGCACGGCTTCGATGTCTACACGGCGCGCGACGAGGTCCTGACCCTGGTCAAAGAACGGGAGGCCACCCAGCAGAAGAAGGAGTTGCCTTTCCTCTCGGAGTTCGGCCGCGACCTCACCAGTCTGGCGGTCGAGGGCACCTTCGACCCGCTGATCGGGCGCGAGGACGAGCTGGAGCGGATCGTCCAAGTGCTGTCGCGGCGCACCAAGAACAATCCGATCTTGATCGGCGAACCGGGGGTGGGCAAGACCGCCATCATCGAAGGGTTGGCGCAGCGCATCGTCGAAGGTCGGGTGCCGCTGTCGTTGGCCGCGCAGCGCATCGTGGCGCTGGACCTCTCCTCAATCGTCGCCGGCACCAAGTATCGCGGCCAGTTCGAGGAACGGCTCAAGGGAATTCTCAAGGAACTCAAGGAGTCGCGGGAGATGATCGTCTTTATCGACGAGATTCACTCGCTGATCGGAGCAGGCTCGGCCGAAGGCTCGCTCGACGCGGCGAATATCTTAAAGCCGGCCCTGTCTCGCGGTGAGATCTCCTGTATCGGAGCGACGACACTCAAGGAGTACCGCAAGTACATCGAGAAGGACCGCTCCCTCCTGCGCCGCTTCCAGTCGGTACAGATCGATCCGCCCAGCGACGAGGAGACCTTAGAGATTCTCGAGGGGATCAAGGATCGCTACGAGGAGTTCCATAAGGTCAAGTATTCCGATGCGGCCTTGCGCCTGGCGATCTATCAGTCCACCCGCTACATCCCCGATCGCCACCTGCCCGACAAGGCGATCGACGTGATGGACGAAGCCGGGGCGCGGGTCAAGCTGCGCCGGGTTCGTGACACTCAGAACCTGCGGAAACTCGAGCAAGAGACGCAGCAGGTGGTGACCGAGATGAAGGCGGCGATCTCGTCGAAGGACTTTGAACAGGCGGTCTACCTGCGCGAGCGGGAGGTCGACCTGCGCGAAGACTTGGAGAGCATGGGGCTGGCGGTCGACGAAGAGATCCTGCTCGAAGTGACCCGCCACGATATCGAGCAGGTGATTTCCTCGTGGACCGGCATCCCCGTCGCTAGCTTGCAAACCGCCGAAGCGGAAAAACTGATGCGCATGGAAGAGACCCTGCGCAAGCGGGTGGTGGGCCAGGACCGCGCGATCAGCGCGATCAGCCGAGCCATCCGCCGCTCGCGCTTGGGGGTCAGCAACCCGGGGCGGCCGGTGGGCTCGTTCATCTTCTTGGGCGCCTCGGGGGTGGGCAAGACCGAGGTGGCGCGGCGGTTGGCCGAATTCCTCTTCGGCTCGCAGAGCGCTCTGGTGCGCTTCGACATGAGCGAGTACATGGAGAAGCACGCGATCTCGAAGATGATCGGCTCCCCGCCGGGCTATGTCGGCCATGAGGAGGGCGGCCAGTTGACCGAGCGGTTGCGTCGTCAACCCTACTCGGTGGTCCTCTTTGACGAGATCGAAAAGGCCCATCCCGATGTCACCAACCTCCTGCTGCAGATCCTCGATGACGGTTGCATGACCGATGCGTACGGCAACGCGGTCGACTTCAAGAACGCCTTGGTGCTGATGACCTCGAACATCGGTAGCAAGTTCGTGGGGCGCGGTGGGCGCATGGGCTTTGGCGCTGGCGGGGCGGAGGAGGACTTCCAGCGCATCGAGGAGGAGATCCTGGCCGAGTTACACCGCTGCTTCAGCCCGGAGTTTCTCAACCGGGTCGATGAAGTGATCGTCTTCAATACCCTCGGCCGCGACGAGTTGCGCGCCATCGTGGACATCCTGATGGCGGATGTGAACACCACTCTGGCGGAACGCAACCTTCGCGTCACCGTCTCCGCGGAGGCCAAGGACTGGCTGCTCGATCAGGCCGGTGTCGAGCCTTCCAACGGAGCTCGGCCGCTGCGGCGTACGATCCAGCGGTTCGTCGAAGATGCGGTCTCCGAGGTTCTGATCCAACGCCGCGACGAGTCGATCGAGCGCATCGACGTCACCCTCGACGGCGACGAGCTGAAACTCGATTGCACCCTGGCCGCAAGCGAAGCGGTGCCACAACCCGTTGGAATCGACGCTTAAGTTCAGCGACACCCTCGCACCGCCAATTCTGGCAACTTGATAGACTCCGCGGCCAATTCGGCCCGAGGTTTGCATAGGCAGCGAATTATGGATAGGGAACATCATCAGCAAGACTCTGGACGGGGAGTGTCCCCATACCAGGCGAGATCGATTCGCGGCCCCGTGGGCGGCGAAGGCGGTAAGCCAGGCCCTCTGAGGCGGTGGGGAATCGCGCCCTGGGTCGCCCTGCTGACCGCCTTTCTGGTCGCGGCGACCCCGGTCGTCTCGTTGGCGCAGGCGTTACCCCTGGCCGGGCGGCCGATCAGCGCGGTCGAGTTCGAAGGGCTAAAACTGCTGAGCGAAGAGACCCTCCTCTTCTACCTTGGTCTCGAGGTGGGTAAGGAACTCGAGGAGCGCGATCTCAACCGCCGGCTCAAGGAGTTGTGGGGGCGCGATCTGCTCGACGACATCGAAGTCGATGCGGCGAGTGACGGCGCTGGGGTCAAGCTGACCATCCGCATTGTCGAACGACCGGTCTTGCGCTCGGTCGAGTATGTCGGCCTCAAGCGGGTGGGCCGCTCGGAGATCGACGATCGCGCTTCCCGCGAGCGGGTTGACGTGCAAGAGGGGTTGCCGGTGAGTCGCGGTGAGTTGGAACGGCTCAAGGCGGTGATCGAGGAGGCCTACCGCGATAAGGGCTTCCGCTTCGCCCATGTCGAAGCCACCATGGAAGAGGTCGACGATGGCGAGATCAATGCCATTTACACCGTCGACGAAGGGGACAAGGTCCGCATCGGCGATATCGACTTCGACGGCAACACCGTGTTCTCCGACCTGCGCCTGCGTTGGTCGATGAAGAAGACGAAGGAGAGCGGCCTGTTGACTCGGACGCTCAAGAAAGACATCTACAATCCGGCGACACTGGGCGAGGATCTCGACAAGATTCGCGAGATCTACCGCGGCGCCGGCTACAAGAACGTCCTAATTCGCGAGCCGCGCATCGACGTGCGCGATAAGGGCGACAAGCGCCGGTTGCAATTGACCGTACCGGTCGAAGAAGGGAGTCGCTGGCGTTTTGGCGCGGTTACCGTCGAAGGCAATGAGAAATTCGACGACGCGGCCTTGATCGGTCTGTTTACGGTGGAACCAGGTGGCTGGCTACGTACCGGCGATATCGACAAGGCGGTGGAGAATGTCGATCAGGCCTACAAGAATCGCGGATATATCTTCGCCAGGGTCCAACCGGAACTGGTCGAGCGCGACGACTACGTGGCCGATGTGGTGGTGCACATTACGGAGAACGACCAGTTCGAGATCAGTCGTATCGAGTTCGAGGGCAACACCATGACGCGCGACAAGGTTCTGCGCCGGGAGTTGCGCGTCGCCGAGGGGTTTCCGGTCAACATGGCCGGAGTGAAGAACAGCATCACCAAGATCAATCAGTTGACCTACTTCAAGCTGGATCAGAACGAACCGATCGATTTCGAACCGGACACCGAGACGCAGACCGTCGAACTCACCCTCAAGGGGAAGGAAGACAACCGCACCGAACTCCAATTCGGTGCCGGCTTTAGCGAGTTCAACGGCTTCTTCGGTCAACTCTCGTTCCGCACCACCAACTTCTTGGGTCGCGGCGAGACGCTAGGTATTTCGCTGGAGTCCGGTCGCCAGCAGAGTTCGGTCGACCTCTCCTATTTCATTCCCTGGTTCTTGGATCGGCCGCAAAACCTCGGTTTCCAAATCTTCGACCAGGACCTCAATTTCCGCCTCGGCACCGGTGAGCAGTTCGAACGCAAGAGTACCGGTGCGGTGGTGAGCTACGGGCGCAATCTCAGACTCTTCCAAACCTTCACCGTCAGCTATACCCTGTCGCGGTTCGAGGATCTGGTGAGCGCGCTCGATCAGGATGGCAACCTCGCTACCCTAAGCCGACTCGATATCGACAACTCGTCGATCCGCCCAGTCTGGCAGTTCAACAGCATCGACAACCGTTTCGAACCGACCCGTGGCAAGCGCTTGCGCCTGTCGACGGAGTATGCCGGAGGTTTTCTGGGAGGCAACAACTTCTTCGTGCGCCCTTCGCTGACCTTCACCTTTTTCAAACCGGTGACCAAGTATCCGGTGGAGTCGGTCTTTGGCCTCAATATCGAGGCTGGTCTTATCGATCCCTTCGGTACCATTGAGAACTCGGACGGCGAGCGTGTCGAGCGGCCACTGTCCCAGTTGGAGCGCTTCTTCCTCGGTGGTGAGAACAGCATTCGCGGTCACTCGTTCCGCTCGATCTTCGTTCGTGACGATGTCGGCAATCTGGTGCCGGACCCGATTCTCGGCTCGCGAGGCTTGGGTGGCGACTCGTTCGTCCAATTCAATGTGGAGTACCACTTCCTGCTCGGTGGTCCCTTTCGCGCCATCTTCTTCCTCGACGGTGGCAATGTCTTTGGCGACTACATCGAGTTTGAGCGTGACGACGATGGCGCGATTATCTCGCAGACCCCGATCAGCCAGTCGATTAGTCTGTCGAACTTGCGGATGACGGCGGGCATCGAGCTGCGCTTGCTCGTGCCGGTCCTCGGGGCACCCCTTCGCTTTATTTGGGCCAGCAACCTCGACCCACTGCCCGGCGATAGATTCGACAGCTTTACCTTTGCAATCGGTGCCGCTTTCTAGTTTTTTCAGCTACCGCCAGGCGCCGCGGATTTTGTTTTCAAGGAGAGATTTCCGATGTCCTTCAAAGTACCCTTTCGTAGTTTGGTCGTTCTTGGCCTCGTGCTCACCTTTTTCGCCGTCGTGCCGGCTGGGGCGCAAGAGACCACGCTGAAGATCGCCATTATCGACGTCCAGAAGATCATCACCGAGTCGCGGACCGGCAAGACGGCGCTGGCTGGCTTGGAGACCTTCAGCAAGGCCGAGCAAGCGAAGCTGCAAGCCCAGAGCGAGGAGATCAAGCAGCTGCGCGACCGCATTTCTCAAGGTAGCCTGTCGCTCGCTCAGGAGGCCCTGGCCGAGTTGCAGCAGGAGATGGAAGCGAAGACCACCACCCTGCGTCGTTCTTCCGAGGATGCCAACCAGAGGGTGGAGAAAAAGCAGCAGGATACGCTGCGGGGAATCGAAGCCAAGGTGATGCCGGTGATCCAGCAGGTCGGCCGCGATGAGGGGTACACGATGATCCTGCGCAAGTTCGAGAGCGGCTTGATCTTCGCCAGTGAGCGGATCGACATCACCGCTCGGGTAATCGAGCTGTTGGATGCGGCCAACCCTCCCGCCAGTTCACCGTAGGCCCGTTCCGTAGACCAGCCAGAGGCGATAGACTGCATGCCCGCGACCCGCCAGCCTCGCTGGCCGGGTTAGCGGGCTTTTCGTTAGTTATGCAACCATCACCTCAGCCCTCTCCACAAACTCTGAGCCAGCTCGCCGAGCGGCTCGGTGGTCGCGTGATCGGAGCTGGTGAACGAACGGTAGTCGCCGTTCGATCGCTGGAGCAGGCCGGGGAAACGGAGATCTCCTTCGTCGCTTCGGGCCGATTTTTGGAGTCGGCGACGGCCAGTGAGGCGGGTGCGTTGTTGGTCGACGAAAGCGCTGCCAGAGACCCCCGGATTGCCGGCAGAGACCTCCTGGTGGTCGACCCCGAGCAGGGGATTCCGGTCAATGTGGCGATGGCTCGGCTCGTCGAACTGCTCCATCCGCGACCGGCGGTGGTGGCCGGAGTGCACCCGACGGCGGTAGTCGGCTCCGCCTGCGAGATCGATCCCGCGGCTCACCTCGGCCCCTACGTGGTGATCGGCGATGGAAGCCATGTCGGCGCCGAGTGCGTTCTCCATGCGCATGTCGTGGTAGGACGCGATTGCCGCCTCGGTCGTGGGGTGGTGCTCTATCCGCAGGTGGTGCTCTACGACGGCGTGCAACTGGACGACAGGGTCGCGGTGCACGCCGGGGCCGTGGTGGGAGCCGATGGGTTCGGTTATGCCACCCATGCCGGAGTCCATCACAAGGTGCCGCAGATTGGCCGCGTGGTGCTGGAGCGCGATGTCGAGGTCGGGGCCAACGCCGCCATCGACCGCGCCACCCTGGGTGAGACACGATTGGGGGCGGGCACCAAGATCGACAACCTGGTGCAGGTCGGCCACAATGTGCAAACGGGGCCAGCCTGTATGCTTTGCGGTCAAGCCGGAATCGCCGGTTCGACAACTCTGGGCAGGGGCGTGGTCTTGGGTGGGCAGGCGGGAATCGCCGACCATTTGAAGGTAGGGGACGGCGTTCAGGTCGCCGCCAAGTCGGCTCTCTTCGAGTCGGTCGAGGGGGGAGCCAGAGGGGGCATTCCCGCCATTGAACTGGGCAAATGGCGCCGTCTCACCGCGGTATCCAGTCGCCTGGCCGAGATGTTCCGGCGGTTGCGGGCGGTGGAGAGACGACTCGATGGTGCCGAGAGATCAGAGGATTCCGAGGGTTCCCAATAAGGATTCACAGAAGGATTCCCAGTAAGAGTTCCCAGTAAGAGTTCCCAGTGAGAATTCCCAGTGAGAATTCACAGTAAGGTGGGATCGGCTGGCAAGGAGGATGGAGAATGAGCGAGAACAGTGAGACGAGCGCCCGTGACATCGGCTGGATCATGTCGATCCTGCCGCATCGCTACCCCTTCCTGCTGATCGACCGGGTGCTCGTGATCGAGCCCCGCGAACGGCTTGTGGGGCTCAAGAACTTCACCATCAACGAGGAGTTCTTCGTGGGCCATTTTCCAGATCGTCCGGTGGTCCCCGGGGTCCTCTTGATCGAAGGGCTGGCGCAGGCCGGTGGCTTGCTGGCGCTGCACGATCATCCTCGGCCCGAAGAGAAACTGATCTACTTCGCAGGCATCGACCGGGCGCGCTTTCGCCAGCCCGTGGTGCCGGGAGATCAGGTCGAATACGAGGTGGTCATGGACAAGCTGCGCTCCAACTACGCCAAGATGATCGGCAAGGCTCGGGTCAATGGCAAGGTGGCGGCGGAGGCCATATTGACCTCGGTCTTGGTGGATCGCTAATGGCGACTCAGGTTCATCCCACGGCGGTGGTCGATCCCTCCGCCGAGCTCGACGATGGAGTCAAGGTGGGGCCCTACGCGGTGATCGGCTCACGGGTCGAGATCGGTGCCGACAGCGCGGTGGGGGCCAACGCCCAAGTGCGGGGGCCCACGCGGATCGGCCGCGGTAACCGGCTTTTCCCGATGTCCGCCATCGGCTTTGAACCCCAAGATCTCAAGTTCGAGGGCGAAGAGGTGTACCTCGAAATCGGCGACCGCAACCACTTTCGCGAGTTCTCGACGGTCCATCGAGGAACCGGTAGCGGCGGCGGCATGACCCGAATCGGCAGCGACAACCTTTTCATGGCCTACGCCCACGTGGCCCACGACTGCTTCGTCGGCGACCGCACCGTCTTCGTCAACAACGCCACCCTGGCGGGCCATATCGAAGTCGGCGACGACGCCACCATCGGGGCCTTTTCGTCGGTGCACCAGTTCTGCCGGGTGGGGCGCCATGCCTACATCGGCGGCTATTCGGTGATCACCATGGACGCCCTGCCGTTCGTCAAGACGGTGGGGCAGAAGCCGCTTTGTTACGGGTTGAATTCGATAGGCTTGAAACGCAAGGGTTTCGCCCCCGAAGTGGTGACTCAACTCGGCAAGGCGGTCAAGATCTTGATCCGCTCCGGCCTCAACAGCTCTCAAGCTCTCGAACGGATCGTGAGTGAGTTGGGCGGAACGCCCGATGTCGACTATCTGGTCGAATTCGTGCGCGGCGCCGAGCGCGGGGTCATTCGAACCACCCCGGGTCGTCGCGGTGGTCGTGGCGGGGCTGGAGTTGGCGCTGGCGAGGGTGGTGGCTCTGACCATGGAGGCGGTGTCTAGAGTGGCCGATCTGCGCATTGGCGTGGTGGGGACCGGCGGCATGGGACGCCATCACGTTCGCATCCTGTCGACCCTGCCGGGGGTCGAGATGGTCGGCGTCCATGACCGGCGTCCAGAGGCCGCCCAAGCGATGGCCGATCAACACGGGGTGGCGATCCACCCGTCCCTCGAAGAGTTGGCGGCGCGCACCGAGGCGCTGGTCTTGGCGGTGCCGACCGCCGATCACGCCAGGCTCGGCTGCGAGCTGCTCGCCGCGGGGCAGCACCTGTTGATCGAGAAGCCGCTGGCCGGCAGCTTGGAGGAGGCCGATCGGCTGTTGGAGGCGGCCGGAGATCGCGTCTTGGCGGTGGGCCATGTCGAGTTCCACAACCCGGCGGTGGAGGCCCTGGTGAAACTCGGTATGCCGCCGGGCTACGTCGAGGTCCAGCGGCTAGCTCCCTTCACGCCGCGCAGTCTCGATGTGGACGTGGTCCTCGATCTGATGATCCACGACCTCCAAATCCTCCACGCCCTCGACCCCAGCCCGGTGGTCGAGGTGCGCGCTACCGGGATCAACGTCTTGTCTCCGCGCACCGACATCGCCAACGTCCGCATCGAGTTGGGATCGGGTTGCACCGCCAACCTGACCGCCTCGCGGATCTCGACCGAGAAGGTGCGCAAGTTGCGCGTCTTTTTGGAGAGTAAGTACTACTCCCTGGACTATCCCGACCAGGAGGTCAAGGGGTATCAGTTGGTCCGGGGCGGTCAAGGGCCGCGGATCGAGCCGGCGGATCTGGCGGTTACGAAGTGTGAACCGCTGGTGCGAGAGCTGAAATCTTTTGTCGCTGCTTGCCGGGGCGAGGCGCCGGTCAAGGTTCCCGGGAAAGAGGCGCGCACGGCCCTGGCCACGGCCCTGGCGGTGGTCG